>DASUHN010000206.1 GCA_036273495.1 Acidimicrobiales bacterium
GGTCGACGGCGGTGGCGACCACCTCCGCCAGGCGGGCCACCGACTCCTCCACCGCCGCCCGGTCCTCCGCCACCGGGACCAGGCCGAGGTGGCGGTCGCGCCAGGTCAGCCGGTCGTCCCGGGCCAGGGCCCCGAGCACCGGGATGCCGCTCGGGGCCAGGGCGGCCGCCAGCAGCTCGACGTGGCCGGGGCCGCCCACCCGGTTGAGGATCACCCCCGCCACCCGCACGTCGGGGTCGAAGGTGGCGAAGCCGTGCAGCACCGCCGCCACCGAGCGGCTCATCGCCGAGGCGTCCACGACCAGCACGACCGGGGCGTCGAGCAGGCGCGCGACCGACGCCGTGCTGGCGTCGGGACCGGGGACGGCCGCCCCGTCGAACAGGCCCATCACCCCCTCGACCACCAGGACGTCGGCGCCGGCGGCGGCGCGCCCCGCCAGCGCCCCGATGACGTCCTCGCCGCAGATCCAGCTGTCGAGGTTGCGGCCGGGCCGGCCGGTGGCGACGGCGTGGTAGCCGGGGTCGATGAAGTCGGGCCCCACCTTGGCCGCCGCCACGACCACGCCGCGGGCCCGCAGCGCCGCCATCAGCCCCGTCGCCACCGTCGTCTTGCCCACCCCCGACGACACGCCGGCGATGACCAGACGGGGCCCGAGGACGTTCATGGGGCCCCATTAGAGTCCCGCCGGCGGTGACCGTTTTCCTGTGATCGTCTTCCTCTCCAACGCCGACACCGACCTGCTGGCCGTGCGCTCGGTGCTCGAAGATCTGCCTGCCGACCTGGGACCGGTGCGCGCCGCCAACCCGTCCCACCTGGCCGCGCCCCCGGACGTCACCGGTGCCGACGTCGTGCTCGTGCGCCTGCTCGGCGGGCGCCCGGCGTGGGAGGACGGCTTCGACGAGCTGCGCCGCCGGTGCGTGGCCGCCGGGGTGGCCCTGCTGGCCTTCGCCGGAGAGGCGGCGCCCGACGCCGAGCTCACCCGGCTGTCGACCGTGCCCGCCGCCACCGTGGCCGAGGCCTTCGAGTACCTGGTCCACGGCGGCCTGGGCAACGTCGAGAACCTGCTGCGCTTCGTGGCCGACACCGTGCTGATGGGCGGCTTCGGCTTCGACGCCCCCGAGCCGGTGCCGGCAGTCGGGGTCCTCGGCTCGCCGCGGCGGGATCCGGCCCGACCGACCGTCGGCGTCGTGTTCTACCGGGCCCACCTGCTCTCGGGGAACACCCGGTTCGTCGAGGACCTGGCCGCCGCCCTCGAGCAGCGGGGGGTGAACGCCCTGCCCGTGTGGTGCTACTCGCTGCGCCCCGGACCGGACGGGCGGGTGGAGGCCCTGGACCTGCTGGCCGGCGCCGGCGTCGACGCCGTGATCACCACCGTCCTCGCCATGGGCTCCATGTCCGGCGGAGGTGGACCGGCGGGGGGCGCCGGCGACGACTGGGACGCCACCGCCCTGGCCGCCCTCGACGTGCCGGTGGTGCAGGCCGTGGCCGCCACCGTGGCCCGCGATGTGTGGGAGGGCAGCGCCGCCGGCCTGAGCCCGCTGGACGTGGCGATGACGGTGGCCATCCCCGAGTTCGACGGCCGCATCGTGTCGGTCCCGTTCTCGTTCAAGGAGGTGGTCGACGACGGGGACGACCTCGGCGCCCCGGTCACTGCCTACCGCACCCTTCCCGACCGGGTCGGCCGGGTTGCCGGCCTGGCCGCCCGCCTGGCCTCGCTGTCCCGGCGCCCCGCCCCCGAGCGGCGGGTGGCCGTGGTCCTCTCCGCCTACCCGACCAGGCGGAGCCGGATCGGCAACGCCGTGGCCCTCGACACCCCGGCCAGCGTCATCGAGCTGCTCCGGGCCCTGGCCGGCGCCGGCTACCGGGTCGACCGCATTCCCGACGACGGGGACGCCCTGATGGCCGAGCTGGCTGCCGGCCTCGTCTACGACCGCCAGTCGGCCGGTCCCTCCGGGGCGGCAGCCACCGCCGGACGCTGGGACGGCCGGGAGTACGCCGCCTGGTTCGCCGGCGTTTCCCCCGGCCTCAAGGAGGCGGTGGCCGGGGCGTGGGGGCCCCCGCCCGGGGACGTGTACGTCGACGGTGGGGGGCTGGTGTTCCCCGGCCTCGACCTGGGCGGGGTGCTGGTGGCCGTGCAGCCGCCCCGGGGGTTCGGGGAGAACCCGGTCGCCGTCTACCACTCGCCCGACCTGGCGCCGACCCACCACTACCTCGCCTTCTACCGCTGGCTGGACGAGGGGTGGGGGGCCGACGCCGTGGTCCACGTCGGCAAGCACGGCACCCTCGAGTGGCTGCCCGGGAAGGGCGTCGGCCTGTCGGCCTCGTGCGCCCCCGACGCCGCCCTCGGGGACCTGCCCCTCGTGTACCCGTTCGTGGTCAACGACCCCGGCGAGGGCACCCAGGCCAAGCGCCGGGCCCACGCCGTCATCGTCGACCACCTGCTGCCGCCGATGACCCGGGCCGACACCTACGACGAGCTGGCCCGGCTGGAGTCGCTGCTCGACGAGCACGCGCGCATCGCCGCCCTCGACCCGGCCAAGCTGCCGGCCGTGCGGGCCCAGGTGTGGGACCTGCTGGTCGAGGCGGAGATCCACCGCGACCTCGGGGTGGACCAGGCCCCGGAGGGCGACGGCTTCGACGACCTCGTCCTGCACGTCGACGGCTACCTGTGCGAGCTCAAGGACGCCCAGATCCGCGGCGGGCTGCACATCCTCGGCCGGCCTCCCGCCGAGGAGGCCGAGCTCGACCTGGTGCTGGCCGTCACCCGCCTGCCCCAGGGTCCGGTGCCCTCGCTGCGGGCCGGGCTGGCGGCGGGTGCGTCGCGGACCGAGGTCGACCGGATCGAGGCCGGTAACCGCCGGGCCCTGGCCGGGCTGCAGGAGGCGGGATGGCGGTACGAGGGTGACGACCCGACGCTGGGCTGGATCTGTGACCGTCTCATCCCGGCGCTGCGCCGCACGCCGGACGAGGTCGGCTCGGTGCTGCGCGCCCTCGACGGCCGCCACGTCCCGGCCGGGCCCAGCGGGGCGCCGACCCGCGGCATGGCCCACGTGCTGCCGACCGGGCGCAACTTCTACTCCGTCGATCCCAAGGCCGTCCCCTCCCCGCTGGCGTGGGAGGTGGGCGGCAAGCTGGCCGACGCCCTCATCGAGCGCTACCGCGCCGAGACGGGCCAGCCGCCCCGTTGCGTCGGCCTCGTCGTCTGGGGCACGGCCGCCATGCGCACCATGGGGGACGACGTGGCCCAGGCCCTGGCCCTCGTCGGGGTGCGCCCGGTGTGGCAGCAGGAGTCGGGCCGGGTCACCGGTCTCGAGCTGATCCCCGACGCCGAGCTGGGCCGCCCCCGCGTCGACGTCACCCTGCGCATCTCCGGGTTCTTCCGCGACGCCTTCCCGCATGTGGTCAACCTGCTCGACGAGGCCTTCGCCATGGCCGGCTTCGGGGACGATCCGCGCATCTTCGGGGCCAAGCCCGGCGCCTACGGCTCGGGCATCCTGCCCCTCCTGGAGTCGCGCGACTGGCGCTCCGATGCCGACCTCGCCGCCGTGTACGAGGCCTGGAGCGGGTGGTCCTACGGCCGGGCCGCCATGGGGGCGCCGGCGGGGGAGGCGATGCGCCGGCGCTTCGCGGCCATCGAGGTGGCGGTGAAGAACCAGGACAACCGCGAGCACGACATCTTCGACTCCGACGACTACCTGCAGGACCACGGCGGGATGGTCGCGACCATCCGCGCCCTGACCGGGTCGCAGCCGCGCGCCTGGTTCGGGGACTCGGCCGACCCCGCCCACCCGCGCGTGCGCAGCCTGGCCGAGGAGGCGGCGCGCGTCGTGCGCACGCGCGTCGTCAACCCGAAGTGGATCTCCGCCATGCAACGTCACGGCTACAAGGGCGCCTTCGAGATGGCCGCCACCGTCGACTATCTGTTCGGCTACGACGCCACGGCGCGCGTCGTCGAGGACTGGATGTACGAGCGCGTCACGCGCGCCTACGTCATGGACCCGGCCGTGCGGAAGTTCTTCGAGGCTTCCAACCCGTGGGCCCTCCGCTCCATCGCCGAGCGGCTGCTCGAGGCCGACGAGCGCGGCCTGTGGGACGCGTCCGACGAGGCCCGGGCCGCCCTGCGCGCCGCCGTCCTCGAGGCCGAGGGCTGGGAGGAGAACGGATGACCCCCGACCCGTTCCCGTTCACCGCCGTCGTCGGCCAGGAGGACGTGAAGCTGGCCCTGCTGCTCAACGCTGTGGACCCGCGGATCGGAGGGGTGCTGCTGCGCGGCCAGAAGGGGAGCGCCAAGTCCACCCTGGCCAGGGGCCTGGCCGCCCTTCTCCCGGGTGCGGCTCCGTTCGTCGACCTTCCCATCGGGGCCACCGAGGACCGGGTGGTGGGGACGATCGACATCGAGGCCGCCCTCACCGAGGGGCGCCGCCGCTTCCAGCCCGGCCTGCTGGCCGCCGCCGACGGCGGGGTCCTGTACGTCGACGAGGTGAACCTCCTGCCCGACCACCTCGTCGATGTCCTGCTCGACGTGGCCGCCGGCGGGGTCAACCGGGTCGAGCGGGAAGGGGTGTCCGAGGCCCATCCGGCCCGCTTCGTGCTGGCGGGATCGATGAACCCGGAGGAGGGGGAGCTGCGCCCCCAGCTGCTCGACCGCTTCGGGCTCGCCGTCGACGTGGCGGCCAACGCCGACCCGGCCGAGCGGGCCGAGGCGGTGCGGCGGCGGCTGGCGCACGACGCCGACCCGGCCCGCTTCTCCCGGGAGTGGGCCGGGGCGGAGTCCGAGATCCGGGAGAGGTTGACGGCGGCCCACCCCGCCGCCCTGCCCGGGGAGCTGCTCGAGACCGTCAGCCGCCTGTGCGCGGCGGTGGGAGCCGAGGGCCTGCGCGCCGATCTGGTGATCTGCCGGGCCGCCGCCGCCCTGGCCGGGTGGGACGGCCGGAGCGAGGCCACTCCCTCCGACGTCCGCCGGGTTGCGCCCCTGGCCCTCGCCCACCGGAGGCGGCGCAACCCGTTCGAGGAGCCCGGGGTGGACCGCGACCAGCTCGACGCCGCCCTCGACGACGCCCTGGAGGGCGACGGCCCGCCACCGGACGAGGGCGGCGACGGCCCCGACGCCCCGGACCGGCCCCCCGCCCGGCCCGATGCGCCGACGCCCGTGATCGGGATCCACACCGCCCGCCGGCCCGCGCCCGACGCCCCGTCCGGCCGCCGGTCCCCGACGTTGGGGCGCCGGGGCCGCCTGGTCGGCGACCGGGTCCCGGACGGCCCGGTCAGCGAGGTGGCCCTCGGCGCCACCACCCGGGCGGCGGCGGCCCGCCGGACGGCATCCTCCGCACCCCCGGCGGGGCCGGGCGCGGTCGTGACCGCCGAGGACCTGCGGGAGCCGGTGCGCGAGCAGCTGACCGGCAACCTGGTGGTCCTGGCCGTGGACGCCTCGGGCTCGATGGGCGCGGAACGGCGGATGGAGGCGGTGAAGGGGGCGGTGCTGTCCCTGCTGCTCGACGCCTACCAGCGCCGGGACCGGGTGTGCCTGGTGACCTTCCGGGGCGAAGCGGCCGAGGTGGCCCTCCGCCCCACCGGCAGTGTCGAGGTGGCGCGCCACCGGCTGGCCGAGCTGCCCACGGGGGGGCGGACCCCGCTGGCCGCCGGCATCCGCACCGCCCTGCAGGTCGCCACCACCGCCTCCGGTCCCCACCGGCCCCTGCTCGTGCTGGTCTCCGACGGGCGGGCCACCGCCGCCCCGGGGGGCGCCGACCCGGTGGCCGCCGCCGTGGACGCCGCCGGCGAGGTGCGCCGGCGGGGCGTGCCCGCGGTCGTCGTCGACGTGGAGGACGGGGCGGCCCGCCTGGGCCTGGCCCCCGAGCTGGCCCGGCGGATGGGCGCCCGGTGCGTCAGCCTCCCCGAGCTCTCGGCCGGCGCCCTCGGCCACGCCCTACGTGGAATGGTGGGCGGGTGAGCGCGGACGGGTCCCTCGATCCTGCCGCCCGGGCCGCCCTCTACCGGGTGATCGAGGCTCGCCGCGACGTCAGGCGCCGCTTCCTGCCCGACCCGGTGCCCGACGACGTGCTCCGGCGCGTGCTCCAGGCCGCCCACCTGGCCCCGTCGGTCGGGCTCTCCCAGCCGTGGGACTTCCTGCTGGTGGCTGACCCGGATGTCCGCAGGCAGGTGGCGGCCCACGTCGAGGAGCAGCGGCTGCGCTTCGCGGCCTCGCTCAGCGGCTCCCGCGCCCGTCTGTTCGACCGTCTGAAGGTGGAGGCCATCCTCGACGCTCCGCTCAACGTGGTGGTGACATCGACCCTCGAGCGGGGCGGGGCGCGGGTGCTCGGGCGCCAGCTGCAGCCGGAGACGGCCGCCTTCTCGACCTGCCTCGCCATCGAGAACCTGTGGCTGGCGGCGCGGGCCGAGGGGCTCGGGGTGGGCTGGGTCAGCTTCTACGAGCCCGAGCGGCTGGCCGTGATCCTCGGCCTCCCGCCCCACGTCGCGCCCCTGGCGTACCTCTGCGTGGGTCGGGTCGAGGGCTTCGACACCGAGCCCGAGCTGGCGACCGCCGGGTGGGCCTCGCCCCGGCCCCTCGAGTGGGCGGTGCACCGCGAACGGTGGGGGAACCGCGACGGGACCAGTCCGTTCCGGGAGGCCGTAGCCGCCGTCACCCCGACCGACTCCGGGGCCATGGCCGCGGCCGGCGCCCACCAGTCACGGTTGACCAAGCCGCCCGGCGCCCTCGGGGAGCTGGAGGCCCTGAGCGTGCGGCTGGCCGGGGCGGCGGGCGCCGACCCGCCCCCCGTCCCCGAGCCCGCGACCGTGGCGGTGTTCGCCGGCGACCATGGCGTGGTCGCCTCCGGGGTCACGCCCTGGCCCGCCGAGGTGACCACGCAGATGGTCGGGAACTTCTGCGCCGGGGGGGCGGCGGTCAACGCCATCGCCCGGCAGGTCGGCGCCGACGTGGTGGTCGTCGACGTCGGGGTGGCCGGCGACCTCGACCCCGCCCCGGGCCTCATCCGGCGCAAGGTCCGCCGGGGCACCGGGGACATCGGCCGCGAGCCGGCCATGACCCGGGAGGAGGCCACCGCCGCCCTCGACGTGGGCGCCGAGGTGGCCCGGGAGCTGGTGGCGGCGGGCAACCGCTGCCTGCTCACGGGGGACATGGGCATCGGGAACACCACGCCGTCGGCGGCGCTGATCGCCCACTTCACCGGGCGCACGGCCGCCGAGGTGACCGGGCGGGGCACCGGCATCGACGACGACATGCTCGTGACCAAGGTGGCGGTGGTGGAGGCGGCCCTGGCCCGGACCCGGGCGGCGGGGCTCGACCCGGCGGACCACGTGGCCGCGCTGGCCTCGCTCGGCGGGCTGGAGATCGCCGCCCTGGCGGGCTACATCGTCGGCGGGGCGGCGGCCCGGGTGCCGGTGGTGGTGGACGGGGTGATCGCCGGCGCCGCCCTGCTGGTGGCGGCCGCGCTGTGCCCGGACGCGGTGGGGTACTGCTTCGCCGGGCACCGCTCGGCCGAGCCCGGGGCCGGGGCCGTGCTCGACCACCTCGGGATGCGGCCCCTCCTCGACCTCGACCTCCGGCTGGGCGAGGGAACGGGAGCGTGCCTGGCGCTGCCCCTGCTCCAGTCGGCCGCCCGCGTGCTGCGGGAGATGGCCACCTTCGATCAGGCGGGTGTGACCGACAAGACCTGACCGGTAACGTCGCCCCGGACCGGGGACAAGGAGCCACCAGATGACCACGACCACCGAGAAGGCGACCGAGCTGACCGGGGAGACCCGGATGCTGATCGACGGTCAGCTGACCGAGGCCCGCTCCGGAAAGCGCTTCGACAACGTCAACCCGGCCACCGAGGAGGTGCTCGGCCAGGTGGCCGACGCGTCGGTCGAGGACATGGAGGCGGCCATCGCCGCCGCCCGGCGGGCCTTCGACGAGACCGGCTGGTCCACCGACAAGGCGCTCCGCAAGCGCTGCCTCGAGCAGCTCCAGGCCGCCCTCGAGGAGGAGAAGGAGGCCATCCGCTCCGAGCTGGTGGCCGAGGTCGGCACGCCGGTGATGATCACCTACGGGCCCCAGCTCGACGCCCCGCTCTCCGACGGGCTGTTGTGGCCGGCGCGGATGATCGACGAGTTCGAGTGGGAGCGGGACCTCCCCCTCGGCACCGCCTTCGGAATGACGTCCCGCCGCCAGGTGTGGAAGGAGCCCGCCGGCGTGGTGGGCGCCATCATCCCCTGGAACTTCCCGGTCGAGATCACCATCAACAAGCTGGGCCCGATCCTGGCCATGGGGAACACGGTCATCGTTAAGCCGGCCCCCGACACGCCGTGGAACGCCACGCGCATCGGCCGGCTCATCGCCGAGCGCACCGACATCCCGGCCGGGGTCGTCAACGTCGTCACGTCGTCCGACCACATGGTGGGCGAGGTCCTCGTGACCGACCCGCGCGTCGACCTGATCTCGTTCACCGGGTCGACCGCCACCGGCCGACGGATCATGGAGAAGGGCGCGGCCTCGCTCAAGCGCCTCTTCCTGGAGCTCGGAGGCAAGTCGGCCCAGATCGTGCTCGACGACGCCGACCTCGAGGCCAGCATGCCGTTCGCGTCGATGGTGTGCATGCACGCCGGCCAGGGTTGCGCCATGCTCACCCGGCTCCTCGTGCCCCGGAAGCAGTACGACCGCGCCGTCGAGCTGGCCGCACCGGGGTTCGCAAGCGTGGCGGTGGGGGACCCCACCGACCCCGGCACGCTGCAGGGCCCCCAGGTCAGTGCCCGCCAGCGCGACCGCGTGCTCGGCTACATCGAGAAGGGCAAGGAGGAGGGGGCCCGGGTCGTGCACGGCGGCGGCCGCCCCGCCAATCTGCCCAAGGGATGGTTCGTGGAGCCCACCCTGTTCGCCGACGTCGACAACTCGATGACGATCGCCCGCGAAGAGATCTTCGGGCCGGTCCTCGTGATGATCCCCTACGAGGACGACGACGACGCCGTGCGCATCGCCAACGACAGCGAGTACGGCCTGTCCGGGTCGGTGTCCTCCGCCTCGGAGGAGCGCGCCCTGTGTGTGGCCCGACGCATCCGGGCCGGGACCCTGAGCGTGAACGGCGGCGTCTGGTACGGACCCGACGCCCCGTTCGGGGGCTACAAGGCCAGCGGGGTGGGTCGCCAGTGCGGCATCGAGGGCCTCAACCAGTACCTCGAGACCAAGACCATCGGCCTGCCCGGCGCCTAGCCGGGACGGCCCTCCCCGCGCTGGTTGGCGCCCCGCTCGGTCATCTCCCGGTAGTGCTCCGCCACCTCGGGGTCGGGCTTGTTCTTGTCGGCCGCCCTTTCTTCCTCGGGCGTAGGATCGTTACCGGGAGCGTGCTCGGCGTGAGCGGCGCGTACCTCGGACTCGCGCGTCGGATTCGTCGGGCGGGTGTGGTCGGCTGACATCAGACTTCCTTCCTGCGAGCTGTCCAGTGTGGGTTGTACCCGCGAGCGGGCGGGGGTAAGCGGCCAGGCCGTGCCCGGCGCCGCTGTCCGCGTCTTTTGCGGCGGCTGGTGGTAGCTTCGCCACCCGATCGGCTCGCTGGAGAGCCGTGCGGAGTCCCAGCGCCCGGGACGAGGAGGTAATGGTGAACCTAGCGACGTCCGGAATCATCAGGAGACGGATGGCCCCCCTGGCGGTCTGCGCCCTGGCCGGCGCCATCCTGGCCGCGTGCGGCAGCTCTGGGAGCACGGGAGCCAGCACCGCCACGACCAACGGCGCCACCACCGCGGGGGCGGTCAAGGGCGGCACGCTCACGATCGTCGGCAGCGGGGACGTCGACTACTTCGACACCGCTGCCGCCTACTACGACGTCACCTACATCCTCATGCGCGCCGTCAGCCGCCAGCTGTACGTCGTGCCGACCAAGGCGCTCACCTCCGACCAGGTCGCGCCGGTGCCCGACCTGGCCACGGCCATGCCCACGATCACCAACGGCGGCAAGACCTACACGATCCACATCCGCCAGGGCGCCCAGTGGGACACCACCCCGCCCCGCCAGGTCACGGCGGCCGACGAGGTGACCGGCATCAAGCGGCTCTGCAATCCGAGCGCGCCGGTCGGCGCCCCCGGCTACTTCGAGAACACGATCGTGGGCATGAAGGCCTTCTGCGACGGGTTCGCCAACATCGGCGCCACGGCCGCCGCCCAGAAGGCCTACATCCAGGGCCACGACATCGCGGGCGTCAAGGCCGTCGACCCGAGCACGGTGCAGTTCAACCTCATGTCGCCCGCCGCCGACTTCATCAACATCCTGGCCATGACCTTCTCGTCTCCGGCGCCCGTCGAGGCCCTCGACCACGTTCCCGGGAGCGCCGACCTGGGGCAGCACTGGATCTCGGACGGCCCGTACAGCGTCCAGAGCTACACGCCGAACACATCGATCACCCTGGTGCGCAACAAGGCCTGGAAGTCCTCCAGCGACCCGGTCCGGCCCGCCTACGTGAACGAGATCGACATCAAGGAGGGCGTCGCCAACACGCCGACGGCCGCCGTCCAGCAGATCCAGGCCGGCACCGCCGACATGGAGTGGGACCAGAACGTCGCCACCGCCCAGCTGGCCGGGATGGTCTCCAGCCATGACCCGAACCTGCTGATCGGACCTCAGGGGGACAACAACTACCTGAACCTCAACCCGATCCTGGTCATGAACCTGCAGAGCCCCAATGCCAACGGGGCGCTCAAGAACCTGAAGGTCCGCCAGGCCATCGAGTACGCCATCAACAAGACGGCCGACTCGCAGGTGTACGGCGGCGCCGAGGTGTCCAAGCCGCTCGACCAGCTGGTCCCGGGTGCCGACGCCGGGTCCGTGTCGGGCTACGACCCGTACCCGACGCCCGGTGACAACGGTGATCCCGCCAAGGCCAAGTCCCTCCTGTCCGAGGCCGGCTACGGGCCGAGCAACCCGCTCAAGCTGACGCTGGTGTACCGCACCAACACGGTCCACCCCCAGATCGCCCAGACCGACCAGGCCGCCCTCCAGGCGGCGGGCATCACCATCAACCTGGTCCCGGTGCCCCCCTCGGCCTTCTACACCCAGTACCTGCAGAACCCGTCGGCCTCCCAGGCGGGGAAGTGGGACCTGGCCGAGGCCGGCTGGAACCCGGACTGGCTCGGCAACAACGGGCGTTCGATGATCGTTCCGCTGTT
>DASUHN010000207.1 GCA_036273495.1 Acidimicrobiales bacterium
TCTCGATGCGCGACCTGGCCAGCCGGGCGGGGATCACCACGCCGACGGTGTACGCCTACTTCGGGTCGAAGAACGACATCTACGACGCCATGTTCGGCCAGGCGGCGGCCGATTTCGCGGCCCGCATGGCCGCCCCCTATCCCGACGAAGGGCCAAGGGAGAACCTGGTGGCCGGGGCCCGGCGTTTCGTCGGCTTCTGCGCCGAGGACGTGGCGCGCTACCAGCTGCTCTTCCAGCGGACCATCCCGGGCTTCGAGCCGTCTCCCGAGTCGTACGCATACGCGGTGGAGGCACTGGAGGACGCCCGCCGGCGTCTGGCCGACAACGGCATCACCGAGCCGCGACACGTGGACATGTGGACAGCGCTCGTGACCGGCCTGGTCGACCAGCAGATCTCGAACGACCCCGGGGGGGAACGGTGGATCGGCCTGATCGGGGAGACCGTCGACATGTTCCTCGCCCACTGCCTGCAGGCTCCCCGCCGCACTTCTCGCAACCCGTCCCGGGGAACGACGACGTCCCCCAGAAAAGGAGCAAGCAAATGACGACCAAGGTCGACGAGATCGGGCCCGACATCTACCGGCTATCAACGTTGGTGCCCGGGATCGGGCCCACGGGCTTCACGTTCAACCAGTTCCTCCTCGTCGACGACGAGCCCCTGTTGTTCCACACCGGCCACCGGTCGATGTTCCCGTCCGTTGCGGAGGCCATCGAGCGGGTCATGCCCATCGAGCGACTGCGGTGGATCACCTTCGGCCACGTCGAGTCCGACGAGTGTGGCGCCATGAACGAGCTCCTGGGCGCCGCTCCGCGTTCGCAGGTGGCCCACGGTGCCCTGGGCTGCATGGTGTCGCTCAACGAGATGTGCGACAGGCCGCCCCGGCCGATGGCTGATGGTGAAGTGATCGAGCTGGGAGCCAAGCGGGTCCGCCACATCGACACGCCGCATGTTCCACACGGATGGGAGGCCCGGGTCCTCTACGAGGAGGGAACGGGAACCCTCCTGTGCGGAGACCTGTTCACCCATCTGGGGGACGGGCCCGCTCTGACCGAGGACGACGTCGTAGGACCCGCTGCCGAGGCCGAGGACATGTTCCGCGCCACCTGCCTGGCTCCCTCGACTCCCGCCGCCTTGGAGCGTCTGGCCGACCTGGCCCCGAATACGCTGGCGCTCATGCACGGCTCGTCGTTCCGGGGCGACTGCGCCGGTGCCCTGAGGAACCTGGCCGCCGAGTACCAGCGGCGGATCACGGCCGCCCTCTGACCTGCGGCGCGGTAACGAGGAGAAGGGACCAGACGAGATGGCCAGCGCCCGGCAGGGACAGGTCTCTGTTCACGTCGACGCCCCTGCCGAGCGGGTGTGGTCAGTTGTTGCCGACCTCGATCGCATGGGGGAATGGAGCCCCGAGTGTTACCGCGTGACCTGGCTGGACGGGGCCCGATCACCCGCACGGCCGGGAGCCCGGTTCAAGGGGCGCAACCGGTGGGGGCCGGTGCGTTGGTCCATGACCTGTGAGGTCAAGACCTCCGACCCGGGGAGGGAGGTCTCGTGGTCGACCCTGCACGGAGACCGGGAGGTGGTGCGATGGACCTACCGCCTCGAGCCCGACGGGACCGGCACCACCGTCACGGAGTCATTCGACGTCCGATGGCTCCCGCCGTCGGCCCGCCTGTTCGAGGACGCCCTCATGGTCAACCGGGACCGCCAGAGAGAGGCCGCCATGCGCGCGACCCTCGAGCGGATCAAGGCCGCGGCCGAAGCTCCCGCCTGAGGTTCCGTCGAGAGCTGGACCGCCCCGTGCGCCGGGACTGCTCCTCATCTGGGTCGTTGGCGTCGCTCCCATCCGGGCCAGTCCGGCGGTCCGGCGCTGTGGGCGCGAATCAGGAGCGAGTCCGACAGGTACGCCACCCAGCCGACCTTGCGGCGGTCGACGACGACGTCGGCCTGCGATTCGCGTACGGCGTCCGGATCGGGCTCCGCCGAGCACAGGACCAACACGGTCCCGGGCATCGTGTCGCGAAGGGTGCGCAGAGCGGCGTCGCCGCGCATCACGGGCATCCACAGGTCGCTCACCACCGCCCCGGGCCGCAGCTGCTCGGCCATCCACACGGCCGTCGCTCCGTCGGGGGCCTCGCCCACGACCGTGATGACCCCGGTGGCCTCCAGCGCCGACCGGAGGAGATCCCGGAGCTCGGGGTGGTCGTCGGCCACGATCACCCGGAGGCGCGGGCCGCCGGTGAACGCGAGTTCCTCGTCAGTGCTCGACAGCGCTCGCAGCAAGTACGTCTCCTGAAGAGTCGATGGCATCGATCTGGTAGCGGGCGCCCCGCCCCGGCGGATCCGCGTAGGACCTGAGGCTGCCGGCGGGCACGAAGTGGATCACGTCACGCGGGTAGGCCGGGTCGTCCGGGGGGTTCGACCGCAGCACGACGTACCCGTACAGGCCCGGTCCACCGTACGAGGACCAGGTGAGCTCGGTCCCGCGGGACCCGGGCTGGACCGACAGGTCCAACTGCGCCGGGGCGGCGTGGCCGTGACCCTGTCCGGGAGGTGCGGTCGGGGTGGGGTGGGACGGTGCCGGGGGCGAAGCCGGCGTCTCGCCGCCCGACCTCGTCCCGCCGTTCGGGGGCGCGGCCGGCCGCACCGGGGACGGGGCGGGCTGCGTCGTCACCGTCGGCGCCGGTGCGTGACGGTGACCGTGGCCGAGCACCGTCAGGTGGCCGCCGTGCACCACCGCCTCCGAGTCGGGCCCGAGAGCGGTCCCGTCGGCGTCCACCTGACCATCGGTCCCGGTGCGGACGATCGTCCCGTCCGGGAGCCGGTCCCCCGGCCGCAGCGGGGTGGTTCTCCCGTCCGGGGCTATCGACTGGGCGTCGACGGCGTGGGCCACCTCGACCGCCGGTCCGGTCGGCCGGGGAGCAGTGCTGGTCCCGCCCGACACCAGGACGAATCCGGCGATCCCGGCGCCGGCGAGGGCCCCCGGCGCCAGCCAGCCCAGCCAGCCGATGGACGGCGCCCGCCGGCTCCTACGCCGGGTCGTCGCCCCCGAGGGAGCGACGGCCTCACCGGCGGGGCGAACGGAGTGCGCCATCCGGAGCCGGGCCTCCAGGTCGGCGGTGAAGTCGGGCTCCGGGCCGGCCACCGGGTCGGATGCGAGG
>DASUHN010000208.1 GCA_036273495.1 Acidimicrobiales bacterium
CTACCCGCTCGGCCACGGCCCGGGCCCCCTCGATCGACCGCTCGAGGACGGTCCGGCCGCCGAGGAGCTGGAACTGCTTGGGGCCGCCGAACCGGGCTCCTGAGCCCGCCGCCACCACGATGGCCCACGTCCGCGGCGACCGGGCTCCCACCCGGGGGACGGTAACGGCTACCGCAGGGAGGCGAACAGCATGCGGCCGAGGGAGGTCTGCACCTGGCCGGTCACCTCGACCTCGACCTCGTTGCCGATCTGGTCGGCGGCGTCGCCGACCACGACCATGGTCCCGTCGTCCAGATAGCCCACGCCCTGGCCCTGGTCGCGCCCGGGCCGGCTGATCGGAAGCCGGAGCACCTCGCCAGCGGTGTGCTCCCCCCGCAGGCTCTCGGAGAGATGGTCGGGGTTGAGGCAGCGCACGCCCTGGAGCTCGGCCACCTGCTGGAGGGGGCCGTCCACGGTCAACAGGCCCACCCGCAGGCGCCGGGCCAGGGCCACGAGCTTGGCGTCGACTTCCCGGTACTCGACCATCTCGTCGTCGAGCACGTGGACCCGCACCTCGGCCCGGCGGACGGCGTCGAGGACCTCGAGGCCCCGGCGGCCCCTGCGGCGCCGGGCCGGGTCGTGGGCGTCGGCGACCGACTGGACCTCGTCGAGGACGAAGCGGGGCACGAGGAGCGGGCCGCGGAGGAACCCGGCCTGGACCAGGGACAGCACCCGCCCGTCGATCACGGCCGAGGAGTCGACCAGGACGGCGTCCCCGTCGGGGTCCTCCCCGTAGGGGGAGGCGCGCACGAGCGGCCGGGTCGAGAGGCCGGCCATGGCGAACAGCTGGGTCGCCTTGTGGCTGGCCAGGGCAAAGCCCGCCGACACGGCCAGCCAGACCACGAGGGAGTAGGTGAGCCACCCCACGGCCCACGGCAGGAAGACCAGCGCCGGGATGCAGAGGAGGGCGGCCAGGCCCCCCACGCCCACGGCGCCGAGGGTGCCGGCCAGCAGTTGGGCGGTCGGTACCCGCTCGATGTGGTCCTCGGCCCGGCCCCAGGCCCGGCGGAGCAGGCGGCCGCCTACGCCGCCCAGGAGGTAGCCGAAGAGGGCGCCGAGGGCTGCGCCGACCAGGGGGCCCTGTTCCAGTCCCTCCCCGCTGTGCCGCCCGATTCCGTAGCCCGCCGCGGTGCAGAGAAGGACCGTCAGGAGACGGGTGACCTCCACGAACATTTCACCTATATGTCGGCGGAATGCCCCGAAGCCTTGAACGGCCCCGGGCGGAGGGCGCCGGCGGGCCGGGAGGAGCCGGAGGGCCCTAGGGGAGGGCCTCGTTCAGCTTCTTCTCGGCCTCGTCCTCGGACACGCCGATGGCGAAGGTGAGCTCGGACACGAGGATCTGGCGGGCCCGGGTCAGCATCCGCTTCTCACCCGCCGACAGGCCCTTGTCCTTGTCCCGGATCGACAGGTTCCGAACGACCTCGGCCACCTGGTAGATGTCCCCGGACTTCAGCTTCTCGACGTGGTTCTTGTACCGGCGGGACCAGTTGGTCGGCATCCGCGCTTCCTTCTTGCGCAGGACGGCGAAGACCTCCTCGACCTCCTCGTCGTTGATGACCTCCCGGAGACCCACCTCGTCGGTGTTGTCCGCCGGCACCATGAGGGTCAGGTCCCCGTAGGCGAGGCGGAGGACCAGGTACTCCCGGTTCTCCCCGAATGCCTCCCTCTTCTCCCGGCGCTCGATGACAGCGGCTCCGTGATGGGGATAGACGACCTTGTCACCTACGTCGAAGGACATACCTCTCCCAAGGGCGAGACAGCAGGGGGGATGTGCACCAGGGTACGGCCCTTTCGCTGCTTTAACAACTCATAGGGAGGCGTCTGGGTACGCTCGGTCCGTGGACAAACGGGGCCTGCTGGCGCGCTCGGAGCTGCTGGCCGCCCTCGGCGAGGACGCGCTCGGCGCCCTGGCCGACACCTCGCGGGAGGTCTCGCTCAGCCGCGGTGAGGTCCTGTTCGACCAGGACGACGCCGGCCGGGACCTGTACATCCTGATGTCGGGGCGCATCGCCATCGCCAAGCGCGCCCCGGACGGACGCAGCTCGGTCGTGGCCCTCATGGAGGAGGAGGACCTCTTCGGGGAGATGTCCATGTTCGACGGGCAGGGGCGCTCCGCCGAGGCCCGGGCCCTGGAGCCCTCGCGCGTGATCGCAGTGCCTTACGACGCGGTGCGCGCCGCCCTCCAGGGCCGGCCCGAGGCCCTCTGGACGGTGGTGGCCCTGCTCGCCAACCGCCTCCGCGTGACGGATGAGGCGCTGGCCGACTCGATGTTCCTCGACGTCACCGGCCGGACGGCCAAGCGGCTGCTCGAGCTGGCCGGCGACAGCGACGAGTTCACCCTTCCCGTCACCCAGGAGGAGCTGGCGGGGATGGTCGGCGCGTCCCGGGAACGGGTGAACAAGGCCATCGCCACCTTCGTCCGCCTCGGCTGGCTCGAGCTGTCCGACCGCCGCTACCGCATCGTCGAGCGCGTGAAGCTGGCCCAGCGCGCGCTGTAGATCAGCTGTAGCGGTCCAGGATGCTGGACTCGGCCAGGCGGGACAGGCCCTCCTTGATGGCCTTGGCCCGGCCGGCGCCGACGCCTTCCACGTCGTCGAGCTCCTCCACCGATGCCCGCATGACGCTCGGCAGGTCCCCGAAGTGCTCGATGACGCGCTGGATCACGGCGTCGGGCAGTCGGGGGATCCGCGAGAGCAGCCGGCTCCCGCGGGGTTGGAGGCTGGCGTCGAGGCCGCCGGCGTCGGCCGGGATGTGCAGCACCCAGGCCAACGTCTTGAGGTCCAGCAGGTCCTCGGTGGACATGGCGGCCAGGCGGTCGAGCGCGTCGGTCAGCGTCCATCCGTTGGCCGGGCGCAGGTAGTCGCGGATCACGAGGTGGCGGTCGTCCTCGACGCCGCCCATCAGCTCCTCGAGCTGCAGCAGGATCAGGCGCCCGTCGGTGCCGAGCTCGACGACGTACTCCTCGACCTCCTCGGCGATCCGGCGGACCATCTCCGAGCGCTGCAGCATGCTCACCACGTCGCGCACCGTCACCAGGTCCTCGACCTCCAGGGCCGACAGCGACGCGCTGACGACGTCGAGACGGTTCTTGTAGCGCTCGAGGGTCTGCAGGGCCTGGTTGGCCCGGTTGATCAGGCGGGGGATCGACTCGAGGGGATGCTTCTCGGCGTTGCGGTACACGGCGATGACCGACATCGTCTCGGACGCCGATATCACCGGCACGTCCAGCGACCGGGCCACCCGCTCCGCCGTCCGGTGCCGGGTGCCCGTCTCGGTGGTGGGAACCGTGGGGTCGGGGACCAGGTGCACGTTGGCCCGGGCGATGCGGCTGGCGTCGCGGGCCAGGATGATGGCGCCGTCCATCTTGGCCAGCTCCGACAGGCGCTGCGGGCTGAACTCGGCGTCGAGGAGGAACCCCCCGGAGCAGATCGCCAGCACGGCGGCCTCGTCCCCCACCACGATGAGGGCCCCCATGTTGGCCTGGAGGATGCGGTCGAGGCCCTCGCGCAGCGGGGTGCCCGGCGCGACGGCGCCCAGGGCCTCGGTCATGGCCCGGCTGCGACGGGACGGCACGAGAACGATGGTAGTTAGGGCTTTACGACGGTGAGGACACGCGGTCTCACCGCTGGGGCGCGGTTCACGATGCCGGCGGCCTCCCCGACCGTGCCCATCCGCACCAGCTCGATGCCGGACGGGGCCTCGGTCGTCGAGCGGGGCACCACGGCGCGGGTGAACCCGAGCCGGGCCGCCTCCGCCAGCCGGCGGGGTGTGTGCACCACCTGGCGGATCTCACCACCGAGCCCGACCTCTCCGAACGCGACCGTGCCGGCGTCCACGGCCCGGTTCTGGCACGCCGACAGGAGGGCCAGCACCACCCCCAGGTCGGCGGCGGGCTCCCCCACCCGGATGCCACCGACCACCGACGTGTAGACGTCACGGCGGGCCAGCCTCGGATCGAGGGTGAGGCGGGTGTCGAGCACGGCCAGGAGCATGGGAAGACGGCCGGCGTCGAGTCCCTGCACCGAGCGGCGGGCGGGTGCCTCACCCTGCACGGTGACGGTGAGGGCCTGAACCTCGACCAGCAGCGGACGCCCGCCTTCCATAGCCGGCACGACCACGCTGCCGGCCAGTCCGGGCCGCCGGTCCGCCAGCAGGAGCGAGCTCGGGTCACTGACCCCCACCAGCCCGTCGCCGCGCATCTCGAACAGGCCCAGCTCACCGGTGGGGCCGTGGCGGTGCTTCACGGCGCGCACCATCCGCAGGGCGTGGTGGCGGTCCCCCTCGAACGACAGCACGGTGTCGACGACGTGCTCGAGGACGCGCGGCCCCGCCACCGTTCCCTCCTTGGTGACGTGGCCGACGAGCACGACCGCCGTGCCCGACGACTTGGCCGCCTCGACGAGGCGGTGGGCGCAGTGCCGGACCTGGGCCACCGACCCCGGCGCCGACTCCAGCGCCGGGTCGAACAGCATCTGCACCGAGTCGATCACGCACAGGTGCGGCTCCACCTCGGCGATGGCGGCGAGGACGTCGGGCAGGCACGTCTCGGCCACCACCCACAGGGTGGGGGCCAGGGCGCCCAGCCGTTCGGCGCGGGCGCGCACCTGGGACCGCGACTCCTCGGCGCTGACGAGCAGGCACCGGGCCCCCGTCGACGCCAGCATCCCGGCGGCCTGGAGGGTGAGGGTCGACTTGCCGATCCCGGGCTCCCCCGCCAGCAGGGTGACCGACCCCGGCACCAGCCCGCCCGCCAGGACCCGGTCCAGCTCGTCCAGGCCGGTGGGCAGCACGCCGGCGCCGTCACCTTCGACGCTGGACAAAAGGACAGGCCCCTCAGAGATGCGGGCCCGGGCGGCGGCGGCGTGCGCCGCTGCCGCCGGGGCGGCCTCCTCGACCTCCTCGACCAGCGAGTTCCACGCCCCGCACGACGGGCACCGCCCCGTCCACCGGGGCGTGGACGAGCCGCACTCGGTGCAGCGCTGGATGGTCCGCAGCCGTCCCATTCGGCGATCGTAAGGAGCGGGTGTGACGCCCCCGCGGATCCCTACGTGGTGTGGACTATGAGCAGGTGGCAGGGGGCGTGGTGGCTCACCTTGTTGGGAACCGATGCCAGGCGGCGGACCCCGGTCATGCCCTTGCTGCCGACCACCACCAGCCCGGCCTGCTGGCGCATGGCCTCGTCGACGAGCACCTCGGCCACGTCCCCCTCGGCGGCGCGCGCCTCGATGTCGACGCCGGAGTCGCGGTGACGCCCGGCCTCCGCCCGGGCGGTGTCGAGGGCGTCCCCGCCCCCGACGGCCAGGATGGTGAGAGCCGATCCGGTGGCGGCCGCCACCTCCACGGCGCGATCGACGGCGCGCCCCGCCGTCGGAGATCCGTCGGTGCCCACCAGCACCCGCCCGTACATGAGGAGGTCTCTACTCGGAGGAGGTTCCGGCCATCTCCACCGGCGGGGGCTCGATGCCCTGGATGGCGCGGAAGACGATCTCGTCCCCCTCGGCGTCGACGATGATCGTCTCCCCGACGGTGAACTCCTTCCACAGGATCCGCTCCGACAGCGGGTCCTCCACCAGCTGCTGGATGGCCCGGCGCAGGGGTCGGGCGCCGAGGGCCGGGTCGTAGCCCTTCTCGGCCAGGAGGGTCTTGGCGGCGGGGGTGAGCTCGAAGCCGAAGCCCTGGCCGTCGAGCTGGTTGGCCACCCGGCGGATCAGCAGGTCGACGATCTCGGTGACCTCCTCGCGGGACAGCTCGTGGAAGACGATGACCTCGTCGATGCGGTTCAGGAACTCGGGGCGGAAGTGGGCCTTCAGCGCCTCGTGCACCTTCTCCTTCATCTTCTCGTAGGTCACGGCCGAGGTCGTCTTGGCGAAGCCGACCGACGCCTTCCGCATGTCCGCGGTACCCAGGTTCGAGGTCATGATCAGCACCGTGTTCTTGAAGTCCACCGACCGGCCCTGCGAGTCGGTCAGGCGACCGTCCTCCAGGATCTGCAGGAGGGCGTTGAACACGTCGGGGTGGGCCTTCTCGATCTCGTCGAAGAGCACAACCGAGAACGGCTTGCGGCGCACCGCCTCGGTGAGCTGGCCGCCCTCCTCGTAGCCGACGTAGCCCGGGGGGCTGCCGACCAGGCGGCTCACCGTGTGCTTCTCCATGTACTCGGACATGTCGAGCTGGATGAGGGCGTCCTGGTCACCGAAGAGGAACTCGGCCAGGGCCTTGGCCAACTCGGTCTTCCCGACGCCGGTCGGCCCGAGGAAGATGAACGAGCCGCTGGGACGCTTGGGATCCTTGAGGCCGGCGCGCGTGCGGCGGATGGCCCGGGACAGCGCCTTGAGGGCGTCCTCCTGGCCGATCACCCGCTTGTGCAGCTCGTCCTCCATACGGAGGAGCTTGGCCGTCTCCTCCTCGGTGAGCTTGTAGACCGGGATGCCGGTCCAGTTGGCGAGGACCTCGGCTATGACCTCCTCGTCGACCACGTCGAACAGGTCCACGCCCTCGGAGCGCCACTCCGCCTCCATGGCGGTCTTGCGCTCCAGCTTCTCCTTCTCCTGGTCGGCCAGCTTCTTGGCGGCGTCGAAGTTCTGCTTCTCGATGGCCGCCTCCTTCTCGGCGCGGACCCGCGAGATGTCCTCCTCGAGCTGCTTGTAGTCCGGGGGCGTGGCCATGCGCCGGATGCGCAGGCGGCTGCCGGCCTCGTCGATCAGGTCGATGGCCTTGTCCGGCAGGAAGCGGTCGGAGATGTAGCGGTCGGCGAGGTTGGCCGCCGCCACCAGCGCCTGGTCCGTGATCGTGACCGAGTGGTGCGACTCGTAGCGGTCGCGCAGACCCTTCAGGATGTCGATGGTGTGGCTGAGCGACGGCTCCTCCACCTTGATCGGCTGGAACCGGCGCTCGAGGGCGGCGTCCTTCTCCAGGTGCTTGCGGTACTCCTCGAGGGTGGTGGCCCCGATGGTCTGCAGCTCCCCGCGGGCCAGCATCGGCTTGAGGATGCTGGCGGCGTCGATGGCGCCCTCGGCGGCCCCGGCGCCCACCAGGGTGTGGAGCTCGTCGATGAACAGGATGATGTCGCCGCGGGTGCGGATCTCCTTCAGCACCTTCTTGAGGCGCTCCTCGAAGTCACCGCGGTAGCGGCTGCCCGCCACCAGGGCGCCGAGGTCGAGCGTGTAGAGCTGCTTGCCCTTCAGCGTCTCGGGGACGTCGTTGGCGACGATCTTCTGCGACAGGCCCTCGACGATGGCGGTCTTGCCCACGCCGGGCTCCCCGATGAGGACGGGGTTGTTCTTGGTGCGGCGGGACAGCACCTGCATGACCCGCTCGATCTCGCGCTCCCGCCCGATGACCGGGTCGAGCTTCTTCTCCCGGGCCAGCTGGGTGAGATTGCGGCCGAACTGGTCGAGCACCGGCGAGCCCGAGGGGGTCTCCCCCTGGCCCTGGGCCCCGACGCCCGCCGCCGCGCCCTCCTTGTTCCCGTAGCCGGACAGCAGCTGGATGACCTGCTGGCGCACGCGGGACAGATCGGCGCCGAGGTTGACGAGCACCTGGGCGGCGACGCCCTCCCCCTCGCGCACCAGACCGAGCAGCATGTGCTCGGTCCCGATGTAGTTGTGGCCGAGCTGCAGCGCCTCGCGGAGCGACAGCTCGAGCACCTTCTTGGCGCGCGGCGTGAACGGCGGGGAGCCCGTGGTGGCCGACCCCGCCGGGCCGATGGTCTCCTCGACCTTCTCGCGGACCGCCTCCAGTGAGATCCCGAGGGACTCGAGGGCCTTGGCGGCGACACCCTCCCCCTCGTGGATCAACCCGAGGAGGATGTGCTCGGTCCCGATGAAGTTGTGGTTGAGGAGGCGTGCCTCCTCCTGGGCCAGCACAAGGACCCTGCGGGCCCGGTCGGTGAAACGTTCGAACAAGATGCCTCCTGGCGTGCCGGGTGGCTCGTTACCCGATTCTACTCGGGAGGGGTGTCAGTACGGCACCCCCCCCGGGGCGCGGGAATACCGACCCGGTTGTCGAGAACCCGGCGGGGTCGCCTAGCGTCCATGCCTGGTGAACATCGCCGAGCTCTTGGACCTTCCCCGGCTCGAGGACGATCTCTGCCGCGTGGAGGTCCAGCTGCGCCAGGCGGTGACGTCCGAGGACCCCTTCCTGACCGAGGTGGCCCGCCATCTGGTCGACGCCGGAGGGAAGCGCCTGCGCCCCACGCTCACAGTGGCCGCCTCCTCCCTGGCCCCCCCCGACACCGCCGCCGACCTCTCTGCCGACGGGGCGGCCCCTTTCGTCCTGGGTGCCGTGTCGGTCGAGCTGGTGCACGTGGGGTCGCTCTGTCATGACGACGTCATCGACGAGGCTCTCACCCGCCGGGGGGTCGAGACCGTCAATGCCCGCTGGGGGAACCTGATCGCCATCCTGGCCGGGGACTTCCTGCTGGCCCGGGCCTCGGAGATCGCCGCCGGGCTGGGGACGGAGGTGGCGGGCCTGCTCGCCGGCACCATTGCCAGGCTCTGCCAGGGTCAGACCCTCGAGATCCAGGCCGCCTTCGACGTCAAGCGGACCGAGACCGCGTATATGGCCGCCATCGCCGGCAAGACGGCCTCGCTCATGTCCGCCGCCTGCCGCATCGGGGCCCTGACCAGCGGCCAGAGCCGGGACCGGATCGACGCCCTCACCTCCTTCGGGCACGCCTTCGGCATGGCCTTCCAGATCTGCGACGACATCTTGGACCTGGTGGGCACCGACGAGAGCCTGGGCAAGCCCGCCGGCCTCGACCTGGTGGCCGGGGTGTACACCCTGCCGGTCATCCGGGCGATGGCCGACCCCGAGACCAGGGCCGAGCTGGAGTCCGTGCTCGGCGGTCCGATCGATCCCGGCACCCGGGACCGGGCCCGGGACGTGGTGCGCTCCTCCCCTGGCCTGGGCGAGGCGGTCACCACGGCGCGTGAGTGGGCCGACCAGGCGGGCGAAGCCATCTCCCTCATCGGCGGCCCCGCCGCTGCCCACCTGGCCCAGCTCAGCCACCGCCTGATCGACTCACTGCCGGTCTCCTGACCGACACGCTGCCGGTTCGCCTGGCCGACTCGCTGCCGGGCACCTGACCGGCCCCCCCCACCTACCCGCGAAACACAATTTCCGTGCCGTATATGAATTTTCACATATGCACGGCATCATTTGCGCAGGGAGTGCCCTATCGTGCGCTCTCCGTCCTCCTGAACGGCCGATATCGCCACGTCTCGTGTTGGTCCCGCTCCTTCTCGTGGTATTTCTGCGCTTTATGTGAACTTTCACATATGACCGGCAGATTTTTTTCTCGCCGTGGTCTCCCTCCTCGGTCCGGCCGCCCCGGTCGGGCGGGCGGGACGACCTGCACGGCACCGTCGCCGCCACCGGGCGACCCGGGACGGGCGGCTCCGGTCGGGCGGGGGGCGCGGCGGGCGGTGGGCGTCAGGCGGGGCGGGCGAGGTTGCGGCGGTAGATGAGGCGCAGGCCGTGGAGGGTGAGCCAGGGCTCCACGTACTGGATCGACTCGGTGAGGGGGGCCAGGAACTCGGCCAGGCCCCCGGTGGCCACGACCGTGGCGGGGCCGATCTCGGCGTCCATCCTCCGGCACAGCCCGTCGACGGCGGCGGCGAAGCCGTAGACCGCCCCGGAGCGGATGGAGTCGACGGTGCTGCGCCCGATGAGGCGGCGGGGCTCGGCCAGCTCGGTCCGGCGCAGGGCGGCGGCCCGCTCGAACAGGGCGTCGAGGCTGACCTCGATGCCGGGGAGGATGGCGCCGCCGAGGTACTCGCCCTTGTTGGAGACGGCGTCGACGGTGGTGGCCGTACCGAAGTCGACGACGATGCACGGGCAGCCGTAGAGGTCGTGGGCGCCGACGGCGTCAGCGATGCGGTCGGCCCCGACCTCCTTGGGGTTGTCGTAGAGGATCGGTATCCCGGTCCGGGTCCCCGGCTCGACGACCACCGCCGGCACGTCGTACCAGCGGTCGATCATCAGGCGTAGGGCCGCCGTGACCCGGGGCACGACCGAGCACACGGCGATGCCGCTGACCTCCTCGCCGGCCCGGCGGCCGTCCAGGTCGAGGAGCTGGGCCACGAGCATGGCGTGCTCGGCCGCCGTCCGCTCGGGGACGGTGGCGACCCGCCAGTGGTGGGCGAGGTCGCCTTCGCCCTCGGGGCCGTACATCCCGAGCACGGTCTGGGTGTTGCCGACGTCGATGACCAGGAGCACGGGCGGGGAGGCCTAGGAGGTTCCGAGGTCGAGGCCGATGTCGAGCACCGGCGCCGAGTGGGTGAGGGCGCCGACCGAGACGAAATCGACCCCGGCCCGGGCGTAAGCGGCCGCCGACTCGAGGGTGATGCGGCCCGACACCTCCACCGGGGTCGTGCCGTGGTCCCGCACCAGGCCCACCGCCTCGGCCGCCTGGGCCGCGTCCATGTTGTCGAGCATGACCATGTCGGCCCCGGCGGCCAGCGCCTCCTTGAGCTGGTCGAAGCTGTCGCATTCGACCTCGACGTGGCGGCCGGGCCACTGCCGGCGGGCCGCCTCGACGGCGGCGGTGACCGACAGCCCGCCCAGATGGTTGTCCTTGACCAGCACCGCCTCGGACAGGTTGGCCCGGTGGTTGACCCCGCCGCCGGCGCGCACCGCCGCCTTCTCAAGGGCGCGCAGCCCCGGGGTGGTCTTGCGGGTGTCGCGGATGCGACAGCCCGGGTTCACCTCGGCCACCGCCTCGGCGTAGCGCCGGGTCAGGGTGGCGACTCCCGACAGGTGGCCGAGCAGGTTGAGGGCGGTGCGCTCGGCGGTGAGGACGGAGCGGAGGCGGCCCCTCACGGTCCCGACCACGTCCCCGGGCCGCACGGCGATGCCGTCGTCGAGGAGCCAGCGCACCTCGACGTCGGGGTCGACCTGGGAGAAGACCTCGCCCGCCGAGCGGACGCCGGCTACCACGCCGGGCTGGCGCGACACGAACCGGGCGGCACACGTGACGGTCTCCGGCACCAGCGAGGCGGTGATGTCCCCGATCGGCAGGAGGTCCTCGGCCAGGGCGGCGGCCACGACCGGGCGCACCGCCTGCATCGGGGGGTGGACGTCGCTCACCGCGTCACCGGGCTCACGGGGCCAGCACGAGCCGCAGCCGGAAGGCGTCGTCCGGGTGGGGGAACTCGGTGCGGGTGTGCGAGCCCCTGCTCTCGTGGCGCTCGGAGGCGGCGCGCAGCAGCGCCCAGGCGACCGTCCCCAGGTTGGCCAGCTCGGCCTGCGCAGGCGTCGAGCGGGGCCCGGCGGCCAGCGGCGCCACCACCCGGCAGGTCTCGTCGAGCGAGGCGGCGCTGCGCAGGACTCCGGCGCCCGTCGTCATGGCCCGCTGCAGCTCGTGGCGCGCCTTGTCGGCGTCGACGTCGGCCCGACCGTCGGGCGGGGGGAGACGGAGAGCGAGGGGACGGCCGTCGATGTCGGGGCGACCGGAGCCGAGGACGGCGCGCATCGCACCCGACGGTCGGGGCCCGTCCTGGCCGGACACGATGGCCTCCACCACGCGGGGCGCAAAGACCATCCCTTCGAGCAGCGAGTTCGACGCCAACCGGTTAGCGCCGTGCACGCCGGTGCACGCCGCCTCTCCGCACGCCCACAGGCCCGGGAGCGACGAGGCGCCGTCGAGGTCGGTGACGATCCCGCCCGACAGGTAGTGGGCGGCGGGCGCGATCGGGAGCCAGTCGGCGGAAGGGTCGAGACCCACCGCGGTGACCGAGGCCGCGATGGTCGGGAAGCGCTCGCTGAAGTGCTCGAGCTCG
>DASUHN010000209.1 GCA_036273495.1 Acidimicrobiales bacterium
GGGCCCAGCTCGACGAACGCCGCCGTGGCCGGGTCGCTGGCCGCCAGGCCCGCCACGGTCTGGTGCCAGCGGACCGGGCTGCACAGCTGGGCCGACAGCAGGCTGGGCCACTCGGCCGGCTCGGTGTGGACCCGGGCGTCCACGTTGGCGGTGATCGGCACCTCGAGGGGGTGGAAGGTCACCTCGGCGATGGCCTTGCGCAGCCGGTTGCGGGCAGGCTCCATCAGCGGGGTGTGGAAGGCGCCCCCGACCGGCAGGGCCATGGCCCGCTTGGCCCCCATCTCCTTGGCCACGGCGGACGCCGCCTCCACCCCGGCCGGGGTGCCGGCGATGACCACCTGGCCGGGAGCGTTGTAGTTGGCCACCCACGCCCCGGACTCGGCCCGCATGCACGCCGCCTCGACCCCGTCGTCGTCGAGGCCGAGGACGGCGGCCATGGTTCCCGGGTTCTCCTCCGCCGCGGCCTGCATGGCCTCCCCCCGCTCCGCCACCAGGTGCACGCCGTCCTCGAAGGCGATGGCGCCGCTGGCCACGAGGGCCGAGTACTCCCCGAGGGAGTGGCCGGCGCACGCCGCCGGTTCGAGGCCGAGCCGCTCGACGGCGTCCAGGACCACGAGGGACAGGGTGAAGGTGGCCAGCTGCGAGTTGCGGGTCTGGGTCAGTTCGTCCTTGTCCGCCTGCAGCAGCAGGCGGGCCACGTCCCGGCCCGCCGCTTCGGAGGCGTCGGCCACCAGCTCCCACGAGGGGTGGTCGACCCACCGGGCGCCCATGCCCGGCTTCTGCGAGCCCTGCCCGGGGAAGGTGAAGATCAGCACCGCCGGCCTCTCTTCCCTCTGTCGCGGGCTATCGGGCCAGACGACGGTCGTTGCGGGCCAAAAGGGCCTGGCGGAGCGTCGTCAGGACCCCGCACACGGCCAGCGGCACCAGCCACCGGGGGCGGAGTCGGATCCCGGGCACGCCGCAAAGGCTAGGCGTCGGGCCCCGGCCTGTCTCACTACCGCGCGGTAGCTAAGAAGGCACCACTGGTAGCGTTCGAGGCGGCCCGGATGGAGGAATCGGCAGACTCCGATGGCTCAAACCCATCGGCTCGCAAGAGCGTGCGGGTTCAAATCCCGCTCCGGGCACCAGGCCGGAAGTGGTCCCCCTACTACCTCTTGGGCCCGACGAACGAGTCGAGAATCTCAACGGTTCGACGGCGGGCCACCGAGATGTTTCTCGCATTATTCGGGCGGTGGTCGACTCCGAGCAGGTCACACGCCTGGCAGAAGATATCCCGTATATCCGACGAGGCGTTGGTGAAGAAGTATCGGGTCTAGGAATACTTACGTCCCCAGACGCGATTCTGGACCCGACAGCCGTCCGAGTGAATTAATCCTCGCAGGAGCTGATCGGGGTGCAAGCGGAGCGCCACGTCGGCTTGCCAATCCTCCAGCACGATCGGGCGGGAGTGCTTGACGCCTGGCCCGTGTTGCGGGAACAAGCAACGCCAATGCCTCGATGTGCTCGACAGGTCAAGGCACCCCTCCTTTCGGAACCTGCCGACACGATTCGGCAGAACAGCCCGCATTGCCCGATAGCCCTCACCAATGATCCTGGGATACGCCAGGTCGCAAGTGATCCTCAGGCGATAGACCCCCCGCCTGCCTTCGGACAAGCATCCGTCTCCGAGGTACAGGCCCAGCAGGTACGCATACGTCGGCGCGACGTTCGCGATCCGGTGAACCCAGGGGCAGTCGTCCGGCACGTGATCGGCACCCCTACCGCGGCGCTGGAGGACAACGGAGGCGGGGTCATCCCGGATCCAGTCCCGAATGGCTGCCCGGCTGACTCCCGTCCGTCGAGACACCTCGGCGATGCTCGCGCCCTGCTCGATCAGCTCGGCTGCCGAGACACGATCTCGGCGGGGTAGGTCATTCCCGCAAGGATATCGAACGCCTGTTCGAGCCGACCGGTCCCGGAACGCCGTATCAACAGGGTCGGAAGGCCCCAGCGGGCCGTAGACTCCCCGGACCATGTCCAGGTCC
>DASUHN010000210.1 GCA_036273495.1 Acidimicrobiales bacterium
CGCCTTCGGGAGCCCGTGGACCGCGGTCGAGCTGCGCTCGGAGGGCGGGGACAACCGGATGATCGCCTTTCCCTACCGCAAGTGGGAGGTGTCCCAGTGGAACGTCGACCAGGCCGCCGCCCTGCTGGTGTGCTCGGTGGAGGCGGCCCGGGCCCACGGGGTGGCCTCCGACCGGTGGGTGTTCCTGCACGCGGCGGCGGATTCCGACCACATGGTGCCGGTGACCGAACGGCCGGTGCTGCACCGGAGCCCGGGCTTCTCCCTCGCGGGGCGGGCGGCGCTGGAGGCGGCGGGGACCTCCGTCGACGAGATGGACCTGGTCGACCTCTACAGCTGCTTCCCGGTGGCGGTGTTCACCCAGGCGTCGGAGCTCGGGATCCCGCTCGACCGGGCCCTGACGGTGACCGGCGGCATGACCTTCGGTGGTGGTCCGCTCAACAACTACGTGCTCCAGGCTGCGGTCGAGATGTGCCGCGGCCTGCGGGGCGGTGACGGCCGGCGCGGGCTGCAGACGGCCGTAAGCGGGATGGTCACCAAGCAGGGGGTCATGGTCTGGGGCAGCGACCCGCCGGCCCGGGGCTGCCGGGTGCTGAACGTGACGGCGGAGGTCGAGGCCCGGGTCCCGGCGGTGCCGGTCGGGGCCGAGGGGCGGGGACCGGCCACCGTGTTGACCTACACCGTGATGTACGGCCGCCCCGACCCCGAACGGGCCGTGGTGCTGGCCGGCCAGCCGGGCGGGGTCCGGGCCGTGGCCGTGAGCACGGCACCGGAGGTGATGGCGGCCATGGCGGAGGAGGAGTGGCTCGGACGCCGGGTCGTCCTCGACGGGCGGGGCGGCTTCACCGCCTGAGATGGGGGACGCACCCGGACCCGAGCCGCCCCCTCGGCCCCGGCCGCGTCTGCTGACCGAGCCCCGCCGCTCGGCGCGGGTCCGGGACCGGCCCGACGCCCACTGGTTCGCGGTGGCGGCGGTGTGCGTGGGGGCGTTCATGGGCCAGCTCGACGCCAGCATCGTCACCGTGGCCCTGCCCAGCATCCAGCGCAGCTTCCACTCCGGGGTGAGCGCGGTGACTTGGGTCGGGCTCTCGTACCTCGTCACGTTGGTGGTGCTGGTGGTTCCCGTCGGCCGCCTCTCCGACATGACGGGCCGCAAGCTCGTCTACACCTACGGCTTCGTCGTGTTCATCGCCGGTTCGGCGCTCTGCGCGGTGGCGCCCGGCCTGGTCGCTCTCGACCTGTTCCGCGTGGTGCAGGCGGCCGGCGCCGCCATGCTGCAGGCCAACAGCGTCGCCATCGTGTTCCTGGCCATGCCGCCGGACCGGCTGGGACGGGGGATCGGGGTGCAGGGGGCGGCGCAGGCGCTGGGGCTGGCGCTCGGCCCCACGGTCGGGGGCCTGCTGATCGCCCTCGGGGGCTGGCGGCTGGTGTTCTACGTGAACGTGCCCTTCGGCCTGGTCGGCGCCGGCCTGGGCTGGCTGTTCATCCCCCGCAGCCGGGAGCTGGCGCCGGGCGTCCGATCGGTGTGGGCGGGCGTGGCCGGTCCCCTCTGGGGGTTGTTGCGCCGGCCGGCGTTCGCGTCCGGCGTGGCCAGCGGCCTTCTTTCCTACCTGGTGCTGTTCGGTGTTCTGTTCGTGATCCCGTTCCAGCTGGAGCGGGCCCGCCACCTGAGCACGGGGCGCACCGGGCTCGTGCTCACCGCCCTGCCTGTGGCCCTCGGGGTGGTGGCGCCCGCCGGCGGACGCCTGGCCGACCGCATCGGGCCCCGGCCGGTCACAGCCGGCGGGATCCTGGTGACCGCCGGCGCCCTGGCCGCCCTCGTGACCGTCCACTCGGCGGTGTGGACGGTGGTGGTGATCCTGGCGGTGGCCGGGGTGGGGCTGGGCCTGTTCACGCCGGCCAACAACGCCGCCATCATGTCGGCCGCCCCCCGGGCCCAGTCGGGGTTGGCCAGCGGGGTCCTCAACATGACCCGGGGCGCGGGCACCGCCCTCGGGCTGGCCCTCACCAGCCTCATCTTCGATGGGGCCGGCTTCTCCGCCGCCGTGGTCCTCCTGGCTGCGGCGGCCGCGCTGGCGGCGGTCCCCGCCTTCCTGCGGGGAGGCGTCAGGCCTGGTCCAGGCTCGGCGCCACCACCTCTCTGAAGATCAGCTGCACCGCCGCCGCGGTGGGGATGGCCACCAGGGCGCCGACGATCCCGAGCAGGGCGCCGCCGATCAGCACCGCAACCACGGTCACCAGGCCCGACACCTCAACCGTGCGCGCCATGATCTTCGGCGTGATGAGGTAGTCCTCGAGGAAGCGGTAGATGACGTAGAAGGCGGCGGTGGCGATGGCCACCGGCAGCGACTTGGTCAGCGCCACCAGCGACACGATGATCCCGCCGATGGTCGAGCCCACGATCGGGATCAGGTCCATCAGGGCCACGAAGATCGCCAGGAACAGGGCGTACGGGACGCCGAAGATGATCAGCCACAGGAACGTCCCGGCCCCGGCGATCACCGACGTGGTGATGTTCCCCAGCACGAAGCCGCCGACCCGGTCGAGGATCTCCTCGGAGAGGGCCTCGACGCGCGGCCGCCGGCTGGCCGGCACCAGGCCGTAGGCGGTCCGCTTCACGCGGGGGAGGGAGCCGAGGAAGTACGCGGTCAGCACGATGGTGATGAGGGTCTCGGTGGCGGTGCGCGCCACGAACTTGCCGACACCGAGGGCGCTGTTGGCCAGGTTCGACACGGTCGATCCGGTGCTGACCTTCTTCTGGATGGTCGAGATGATGTGGTAGCGCGCATCGAGATGACCCAGGAAGCCGTTGTGCTTCTTGATGCTGTTCAGGTACCTGGGCAGCTCGTGGGCAAACTGGGTGATCTGGTTCGAAAGCGGGGGGATGGCCGCGGCCAGGAAGCCGGCGAAGATCGCCAGCGCCGCGAAGGACACGATCAGCAGCGCCGCCCACCGCGGCACCCAGCGCGCCACGAAGCGGACCGCCGGGTCGAGGCCGACGGCGATGAAGAATGCCAGCCCGACCGACACCAGAACCTCGCGCAGGGCCCGGACGCCCAGCACCAGGCCGAGGGCGGCCAACACCCCCAGGGCGGCGGTGAAACCGACGATGAACGGATGACTGCGGTTGAAGGGCCGGCCCCTCCGTCCGAGGTCGGTGGGGCGGTGCTCATGGTGGGTCAGCGCGTCGAGCCGGTGCTTCGGCTCCTCGGCGCGGGCCACGGATCCACGCTAACCGTGGCCCGCGGGGGATCCGTTCATCCCCGTAGCGGCGCGACCAGCCCTGTCACCCCCGGAGCTGGGCGACGAGACCTGTCACCCCCGGAGCTGCACGACCAGCTCCATGGCCCTGTCCCACGGGGCCTGCTCCTCGACCAGGGCGCGGAACCGCATCAGTCGCCCCGGATTGCTGAGGCCCACGGCGGCGTGCACCCGGCCGTCCCCCTCGTACAGCGCCACCAGCCGGCCGTCCTCCTCGCTGCCCAGAACCAGGTGGGCGCGGTCCCCGGATTCGGGCAGGCCGAGCAGCTGGATCCGCCGCCCGTGCTGGTCGGACCAGACGTAGGCGACCGGCGCGTAGCTGCCGTCCCGCCCGAGGATCTGCTCGGCGGCGAACGCCCCCGACTCGGCGGCGTTGGTCCAGTGCTCGACGCGCACCCGGCGGCCCAGTGCGGGATGGTGCCAGCGGGCCACGTCCCCGACCACCAGCACGTCGGGGCGCCCGCCGGCCCGCAGCCGCTCGTCGCAGACCACCCCGTTGGAGACCTCCAGACCCGAGCCCTCGAGCCACCCCGTCTCCGGGACGACACCGATGCCCACCACGACCACGTCGGCGGGCAGCCGGGTGCCGTCGGTGAGGACAACCTCCTCCACCCGCCCCGAGCCCACCACGGCCGCCGCCCCCGTCCCGCAGCGCATGTCCACGCCCCCGTCCCGGTGGAGGTGCTCGACGATCGCGCCCAGCTCGGGGCCCAGGGCGGCGTGCAGCGGGGTGGGCAGGAACTCGACGACGGTGACCTGCAGGCCCCGGGCGGCCGCGGCCGAGGCCACCTCGCAGCCGATGAACCCCGCGCCCACCACGACCACGTTGCCGCCGGCCTCGAAGGCGGCCCGCAGAGCCAGGCCGTCCTCCATCGTGCGCAGCACGTGCACGCCGTCCAGATCCAGCCCGTTCTGGTCGACGGGAAGGGCGCGGGGCCGGGCGCCGGTCGCGATGACGACCCGGTCGTAGGAAAGGGAGCGGCCGTCGGCCAGCTCCACCCGCCGGGACGCCGGATCGAGGCCCTGGGCCGCCACCCCCAGCTCGAGATCGACGTCCAGCTCCTCGAGCTCGGCCGGGCTGGTGAGGGCGGCGAACTCCGGCTCCTTGGTGCCGAGCAGGATCTCCTTGGACAGCGGCGGCCGGTCGTAGGGCAGGTCCTTCTCGGCCCCGACCAGCACGATGTCCCCGTCGAACCCGCCCTCGCGGAGGGCCTGCGAGGTGCGGAGGCCCGCCAGCGACGCACCCACGATCACGACCTGCACGCAACCTATGCTTCCACGGTGAGCCCGATCGACCAGTCCGCCGCCGACCTGGCCCTTCTCGTCCTCCGCCTCACCGTGGGTGCGGTGTTCCTGGCACATGGGATCAACCACATCTTCGGGGGCGGCAAGATCGCCGGCACGGGTCGGTGGTTCGAGTCCCTCGGCATGCGCCCGGGCTGGGTCCACGCCTGGACCGCCAGCCTCACCGAGGTCGGGGCGGGAGCACTCCTCGTGCTCGGCCTGCTCACCCCGGTGGCCGCCGCCGGGGTGGTGGGCGTGATGCTCGTGGCCTGGATCACCAACCACCGCGGCAACGGCTTCTTCATCTTCCGCCCCGGTGAGGGGTGGGAGTACGTGATGACCCTCACGGCCCTGGGCGTGGTCCTGGCCATGCTCGGTCCGGGGGGCTGGAGCGTGGACCGCCTGGCGGGGCTGCTCCGGCTGGACGGGTGGACTGGTCTCTGGATCGCTCTGGGAGCGGGAGGGGGCGGGTCGGCCCTGCTCCTGGCCACCGCCTGGCG
>DASUHN010000211.1 GCA_036273495.1 Acidimicrobiales bacterium
CGGCCGGCCAGGTTGACCGCCTCGTCGAAGGAGATGTTCTGGTCATGGCCCTCGTCGGCCTTGGTCGAGGGGGTGAACAGGGGCTCGGGGAACGGCTCGGACTCGCGCATGCCCTCCGGCATCCTGGTGCCGTGCACGGCGCCGTAGGCCCGGTACTCCTTCCACGCCGATCCGGTTATGTAGCCGCGCACGATGCACTCGATCGGCAGCATCTCCGCCCGCCGCACGAGCATGGCGCGCCCGGCCAGGTCGGCCAGCCCCCCCACCTCCGACGGGAAGGCGGCGGGGTCCACGCTCACCAGGTGGCTGGGGGCCAGGTCGGCCAGCTTCTCCAGCCAGAACACGGTCATGCCCGTCAGGACCCGGCCCTTGTGGGGCACCGGCTCGGCCATAACCACGTCGAAGGCGGAGATCCGGTCCGAGGCGACCATCAGCAGGCGGTCGTCGCCTATGGCGTAGACGTCGCGGACCTTGCCCCGGTAGCTGGGTGCGGGTGTCGTCATTCGATCTCCTCCAACGCGTCGAATACCCGTCCGGCGTTGCGCAGCGAACGGGCCAGGCTGAACGCCTCGTCGAGAGCCCCGGGACCGACGAGGGCCGAGACCTCGGGGTCGGACTCCAGGAGCGACCGGAACGACGTCTTCTCCGCCCACGCCCGCATGGCGCTGGCCTGCACGAGGCGGTAGGCGGTGTCCCGCTCCACCCCGGCCTCGATCAGGGCCAGCAGCACCGGCTGGCTGAACACCAGGCCGAAGGAGCCCTCGAGGTTGGCCAGCATCCGATCGGCGTCGACGACCAGGCCGTCGATGACCGCGGTCATGCGCCGCAGCACGTAGTAGGCGAGCAACGATGCGTCCGGCAGGATGATCCGCTCCACCGACGAGTGGGAGATGTCCCGCTCGTGCCAGAGGGCCACGTCCTCCAGGGCGGCGCCGAGATGGCCGCGCAGCACGCGCGCCAGGCCCGACAGCTGCTCGGTGCGGATCGGGTTGCGCTTGTGGGGCATGGCCGAGCTGCCCTTCTGCCGGCCGGTGGCGAAGGGCTCCTGGGCCTCTCCCACCTCGGTGCGCTGCAGATGGCGGATCTCGGTGGCGAAGGTCTCCACTCCGGCGCCGACGGACGCGCACGCCCACACGTACTCGGCGTGGCGGTCACGGGCCACCACCTGGGTGGCCGGGACCGGCAGGAGGCCGAGGGCGGCGCACACATGGTCCTCGACCGCGGGGTCGATGTTGGAGTAGGTGCCCACCGCGCCCGACAGCTTGCCGACCGCCACCGCCCGCCGGGCGGCGCGCAGCCGGGCCCGGTCCCGGTCGGCCTGGAGGGCCCAGAGGGCCAGCTTGGCCCCGAAGGTCGTGGGCTCGGCGTGGATGCCGTGGGTGCGGCCGACCGTGGGGGTGTCACGGAACTCGAGGGCCCGCCGACGCAGCGTGTGGACGAGATCGGTGCTGGCCCGCACGAGCAGGTCGGCGGCGTGCACCAGGGTGGAGGACAGCGCGGTGTCGACCACGTCGGACGAGGTGAGGCCGTAGTGCACCCACGTGCCCGCCGGTGGGCCGATGGCCTCCTGCACCACGTCGACGAAGGCGGCTACGTCGTGGTCGGTCACGCGCTCCCGCTCCGCCGCCGCGTCCACCAGGTCAGGGCGCAGGGAGGTCCCGTCGGTGTCCAGCAATCGGGCCGCGCCTTCGCGCACCGCGGCAGCGGCGTCCGCCGGGGCCCCTCCGACCTTGGCCCATCCCTCGACGGCCAGAACCTCGACCTCCAGCCAGCGGCCGAGACGGGCGCCGTCGGTGAACAGCGCCGCCATCTCCGGGAGGGAGTAGCGAGGGATCACTTGGCTCCCGCGGCGCGGAACTCGGCCAGCTTGTCGGCCAGCTCCTTGTCGGTGACGGCAAGCATCTCCACGACCAGGATGGCGGCGTTCTTGGCCCCGTCGATGGCCACGCACGCCACCGGGATCCCCGGCGGCATCTGCACCGTGGCGTACAGGGCGTCGACGCCGTTGAGGGCGCTGCCCGACAGCGGGACGCCCACGACCGGGAGGGTGGTGTGGGCGGCCACGACCCCGGGGAGGGCGGCGGCCATGCCCGCGCCGCAGATCACCGCCCCGTAACCCTGGTCGCGCGCCGCTTTGGAGAAGGCGGCCACGTCGTCGGGATTGCGGTGAGCCGACATCACCCGCTCGTCGACGACCACCCCGAAGCGCTCGAGCATCTCCACCGCCGGCGCCATCTTCGGGGCGTCGTTCGGGGAGCCCATCAGCACCGCCACCTTCAGTCCGTTCACGCCGTGACTCCTCCTGCCGCGATCCCGGCCGCCGCCGCGGCGGCGATGTCCGTCCGGTAATGCGCCCCCGGCCAACTGATCCGCCCCGCCGCCTCGTAGGCGCGGGCGCGGGCCTCCTCCAGGGAGCCGGCGCGGGCCGTGACGTTCAGGACCCGGCCCCCACCCGTGACCAGGTACCCCCCAGGCCCGGTGGCCACGCCGGCGCACTGCACGGTGACCCCGGGCACGGCCGAGGCGTCTTCGATGCCGAGCACCCGGTCACCGACGCGCGGCGCCTGGGGGTAGCCCTCCGAGCACATGACCACGGTGACGCAGGCGTCGGCGGAGACGGCGGGCTCGGGGTCGAGGTCACCGGCGGCGGCGGAGGCCAGCCAGGCGGCGACGTCCCCCTCCAGGCGCGGGAGCACCACCTGGGCCTCGGGATCACCGAAGCGGACGTTGTACTCGAGGACCTTCGGTCCCGAGGAGGTGAGCATCAGGCCGGCGTAGAGGACGCCGCGATAGTCGATGCCGTCCTTGACGAGGGCGGCCAGGGTGGGCTCCAGGGCGGTGTCGGTGATCTCGTCGATCAGGGCCCGGTCCACGAACGGCACCGGCGAGTACGCCCCCATCCCCCCCGTGTTGGGGCCACTGTCCCCGTCCCCGACCCGCTTGTGGTCCTGGGCGGCCGGGAGCACGGCCAGGCGGTGCCCGTCGCAGACGGCCAGCACCGAGATCTCGGCGCCCGACAGCCCCTCCTCGATCACGACGCGCGTGCCCGCCGCCCCGAACGCCCGCCCGGAGAGCTTCTCGGCCACGTCGGCGGCGGCCTCCCGGCGGTCGTCGGTGACGAGCACGCCCTTGCCCGCGGCGAGACCGTCGGTCTTGACCACGAAGGGGCCGTCCATCCCGGCCAGGAAGGCGGCGGCCGGAGCCACGTCCCCGAACACGCCGTAGCGCGCCGTGGGCACGCCGGCCGCGGCCAGCAGGTCCTTCATCCAGCGCTTCGAACCCTCGAGCCGGGCTCCGTCCGCCCCGGGGCCGAACACCAGGTGGCCCCGCCCCCGGAGCCGGTCGGCGAGGCCGTCGACGAGCGGCTGCTCGGGCCCGATCACGAACAGGTCGGCGTCGATCTCCTCCGGCGGGGTGGCAACCGAACCGGGGATGCCGGCGCTGCCCGGGGTCACCACGACATCGGCCGTGCGCCCCAACACCACCGCCAGGGCGTGCTCGCGACCCCCACCACCGACGAGGCAGACCCTCATGACGAAGGGGCGAAGTCGACGACCTGCTCGCGCCCCGGACCCACCCCGACCAGCTTGACCGGAACCCCGATCTGCTCGGCCAGGAAGCCCACGTAGTCCTGGGCCGGTCCCGGGAGGTCGGCCACGTGGGTGGCGGCGGAGAGGTCGGCCTTCCATCCCGGCAGCTCGGCGTAGACCGGCGTCGATTTGTGCAGGGTGGACTGGTGGTAGGGCGGGTAGTCGTAGCGCACGCCGTCGGCCTCGTAGGCCACGCAGACCTTCACGGCCTCGCACACGTCGAGCACGTCGAGCTTGGTGAGCGCCACCTCGGTCAGCGAGTTGAGGCGCACGGCCTGGCGCAGCATCACGGCGTCGAACCATCCGGTGCGCCGCCGCCTTCCGGTGTTGGTGCCGTACTCGTGGCCCCGCTCGACGAGGAGGTCCCCGAGCTCGTCGTGCAGCTCGGTCGGGAAGGGGCCCGCCCCGACGCGCGTCACGTAGGCCTTGGCGATGCCGATGACCCGGTCCACGTCACGCGGCCCGATGCCCGAGCCGGTGCACGCGCCCCCCGCCACCGGGTTGGACGACGTCACGTAGGGATAGGTCCCGTGGTCGAGGTCGAGGAAGGTGGCCTGGGCCCCCTCGAGCAGGACGTGCTGGCCGGCGGCCAGGGCGTCGTGGACCAGCGTGACCGTGTCACCGATCATCGGCTCGAGGCGGGGGGCGTACTCCCCGAGGTAGTGCTCGCAGACCGAGTCGGCGCTGATCGGCAGCCGGTTGTACACCTTGGCCAGGACGGCGTTCTTCTCCTTGAGGACCACGTCGAGCTTCTCGCGGAAGATCTTGGGGTCGAGGAGGTCCTGGACCCGCAGACCCACCCGGGCCGACTTGTCGGCGTAGGCCGGCCCGATGCCCCGGCGGGTGGTGCCCAGGCTGTACTTGCCGTGGTAGCGCTCGGTCAGCCGGTCGAGCTCCTGGTGGTACGGCATCACCAGGTGGGCGTTGCCGCTGACCATCAGGCGGGAGCAGTCGACCCCGCGCTGCTCGAGGGTGTCGACCTCGGAGAAGAGGACCTTGGGGTCCACCACCACCCCGTTGCCGATGACCGGGGTGATGAACGGGTACAGGACGCCGCTCGGCACCAGTTGCAGGGCGAAGGACTCCCCGTCCACCACGATGCGGTGCCCGGCGTTGTGGCCGCCCTGGTAGCGCACCACCACCGACATCTCCTTGGCCAGGAGGTCGGTGAGCTTGCCCTTCCCTTCGTCGCCCCATTGGGCTCCGACGACAACCGTCGCGGGCACGCGCTCCCTCTGTGGTGCAGTTCCCTAGCGGTCCGCTCAGCCTACCTGAACCAGCACCTGCTGCCGCCCGGTCGAGCCCTCGTAGGCGGCGGCGCGCTGGACCACGAGCCGGCCCCGGCCGTCCCAGCGCCCGGCGTCCCCCGTGCGGCACCACCGCCTGCCGCCCGGGCCGGCCAGCCACCGCTTCTCGGTGAGGGCGGGGTTGGCCCAGTAGGCGCCGGGCAGCTCCGGCCCCCACACCACAATGTGGCCGTCCTGCTCGGGGCCGATCCGGCAGCCCCCGCCGTCGACGATCTCCACCTCGACGTCCGCCGGGCACCAGCCGGCGGGCAGCAGCTCGGACCAGGGCACCTCCTCCCCGGGCGGGACCGTGAGCATGGCCACCAGTCCCGTCTCGGCCGGGGCGTAGAAGGTGGCGGCGTGGACGTCGGGGCCCAGCCACCCCCGGGCCGTGGCCACGTCGGAGCCGGCTACCGGGCCACCCCAGAGCCCCACGACCGAGACCGGCGGGGTGCCGGCGTCGGGCGGACCCATGGCGGCCAGCCGGCGGAGGGTCGGAGAGTCGACGAACAGGGTGTCGGCGTTGCCCCCGGCCAGGAGGGAGTAGAGCTCCTGGTCGCTGATCCCGGTCACGGCGCACGCCCCGGCCAGCGCCAGGGCCACGAGGCGCTCGGTGCCCTCCGGGGACGAGCCCGCCCAGCCCACGGCGCAGCGCACGCCGGCGGCGGCCACCCCCGACCGCTCCAGCGCCGTGACCCAGCGCAGCACCCCGGCGTCGGACATGACCACGCCGGCGGGGGGGTCGGCCCAGGGATCGGCGTAGTGGATGACACTCGACAGGCCGGGCCGGGGATCGGTCACCGGGCCCCCCTGCGCGGGCTGGACGCACTCGGAGATCGACACCAGGGGGACACCGAGCGCCCCCGGCCCCATGGCCGCCACCAGGTCCGAGACCACGACGCTGGCCGAGGCGTCGGCGCACAGGGCGTCGATGGCCCCGAGCGGCAGCAAGGGGTCGAGGGGCACGCAGATCTTCCCGGACCGGGCCACGCCCAGCGCCGCCACCAGGCAGGCGTGGTCGGCGGCGGCGCACAGGCCCACGCGGTGCCGGCCCCGCCCCAAGCGGGTCAGGAGCCAGCCCGCCACCCGGTCGGCGGCGTCGTCCAGCTCCCGGTAGCGCACGTAGCCGTCCCGGCCCGACAGGGCCAGCTCGGCCGGGGCCAGGGACGCGAGGGCGCGCAGGCGGGCGGAGGCCGAGACGTCGGTCAGCGCGCTACCCCTCCCACCCGTACATTCAACCGACGGCGGGAGGCCGGGGCGCGGATGGTTCAGGCGAGGGCCAGCTCCCCGTCCGAGCCGGCGTCGACGGTCACCGTCTCCCCCTCGTGGAACTTGCCCTCGAGCAGCTCCAGGGCCAGACGGTCCCCGATCTGGCGCTGGATGACCCGCTTGAGGGGCCGGGCCCCGTAGACCGGGTCGTAGCCGAGCGACGCCAGGCGGGTGAGCCCGGCCGGGGTGATCTCCAGGATGATCCGGCGCTCCGCCAGCCGGGCCCGCAGCTGCTCCAGCTGGATGGCGGCGATCCGCTCGATGTCGGCCTCGCTCAGCTGGGAGAAGCGGATGATCTCGTCGATGCGGTTGATGAACTCGGGCTTGATGAAGTCGGCCGGGTCCCCGGGCAGGTTCGACGTCATGATCAGCACGGCGTTGGTGAAATCGACCGTGCGGCCCTGGCCGTCGGTGAGCCGCCCGTCGTCGAGCACCTGCAGGAGGACGTTGAACACGTCGCCGTGGGCCTTCTCGATCTCGTCGAGCAGGATCACGCTGTAGGGCCGCCGGCGCACCGCCTCGGTGAGCTGACCCCCCTCCTCGTAGCCGACGTAGCCGGGCGGGGCCCCGATCAGGCGGGCCACGGTGTGCTTCTCCTGGTACTCGCCCATGTCGATGCGGATCATGGCCCGCTGGTCGTCGAACAGGAACTCGGCCAGGGCCCGGGCCAGCTCGGTCTTGCCGACACCGGTCGGGCCGAGGAACAGGAACGAGCCGATCGGCCGGTTGGGGTCGGAAAGCCCGGCGCGGGAGCGCCGGATGGCGTTGGCCACGGCGGTGACCGCCTCCTCCTGGCCCACCACCCGCTCGTGGAGGACGTCCTCCATGCGGACCAGCTTGGAGACCTCTCCCTCCATGAGGCGGCTGACGGGGATGCCGGTCCAGCGGGACA
>DASUHN010000212.1 GCA_036273495.1 Acidimicrobiales bacterium
GGCATGAACCTGGTGGCCCTCGAGGGCCCGGTGGTCAACCGCCGCGACGGGATCGTGGCCCGGTCCCGCCAGGCCGGGGCGTGGGACGTGCTGGCCGGGGACGCCGTGGGTCTCAACCCCTTCGACGTGGGCGGCACCGCCGACGCCCTGGCCACAGCCCTGGACCTGGGGGGGCCAGAGCGCGAGGAACGGTCCCGGGCGGTGCGGGAGCGGGCCAAGGCAATGGAGCTGCACGACTGGCTCGACACCCAGGTGGGCATGACGGCCGCCGGCGGGGCTGGGGCGTAGGGGACCGGGCGGGTTAGCAGCAGAGCTCGTTGAGGAACGCCAACGCCGCCTCCGGGCCCGGGAGCACCAGGTCGGCGGCGGCCAGGACCTCGGGCGATGCCTCGTCGGAGCCGGCCACGACCTTCACCGTGCTGACCCCCGCGTCGCGCAGGGCGTCGAGGGCGGCGAAGGCGGGCAGATCCCCGATGTCGTCCCCCAGGTAGCAGGCGGCCGCGAAGCCGGACGCCAGCTCCGTCACCGCCGTCCCCTTGTCGACCGGGAGGGGAGGGCGCAGCTCGACCGAGCGGCGGGCGGCATGGACCGCCAGGCCGAGCCCGTCGGCCGACGCCGAGGCGAAGCCCCTGGCCCAGCGCTCCCCTTCGGGGTGCTGGCGCCAGTGCAGCGTCACCGACAACCCCTTGCGCTCGACCCGCACGCCGCGCGGGGCGGCCGCCTCGGCGCGGCCCGCGGCCGTCTCGACCGCGTCCCGCCACTCCTCGGCGGCGGGGGCCACTCGCACCCTGCCATCGCCCTCCAGCCACTCCAGCCCGTACAGGCCGCTGATCTGCAGGGCCGGGGGCAGCGGGGTCGACAGCTCGAGGCGCTCACCCAGGAAGGCAACGGGGCGGCCCGACACCACCGCTACCCGCCCGTAGCTCGCGCACAGCGCCAGCAGGGTGGCGACGGCGCCGGGCAGGGGCCGAGCGGCGGCGTGGTCGTCCACGATCGGGGACAGGGTCCCGTCGAAGTCGCTGATCAGGCAGGTGTGGGCGGGATCGGCCCGCAGGGTCTGCAGGGCGCCGGCCCGGGCGTCGGCCACCCGGTCCCTAGTGGAGGGAGCTGACCAGGTCGGGCCCGACCACCACGATCACCTCGGCGCCCGAGGAGTTGGCCACCGGCAGCTGGCTGGTCATGGCCTGGAGGGTGCCGGTGCCGAGCCCGGCCGCGGCGGCGACAGCCTGGGCGTCACCCTGGTAGCCCGACGCGTAGTAGACGGCCGACGCCCGGGCTGTCGAGGTGGTGTTGGTCGGAGCCAGCAGGTCGTAGCCCCCGGGGGCCAGCTTGGTCTTCATCTTGCCGGCCAGCCCGGCCACGCTGGTCCCGTTGGCCACGAGCACCTTCACCGACGAGGGCGAGTGGGTGGCCAGCGCCCGGGTCGTGCTGGTGGTCGTCGAGGACCGGGCCGTGGTCGTCGTCGAGGTCACCACGGCGGCGGCGGGCGCCGGGCCCGAGGCGGCGCCGCTCTTGCCGATCGAGGACAGGATCCCCACACCCAGCGCCACCGCCGCGGCGACGAGGAAGACCCCCCGCGCCGAGGGGCTCACCGGGCTCGGGGACCGTCGGCCGACCGGCCCTCGTACCGGGCCCGCCGGCGCCGGTCCCGATCCCGCCGCAGGCGGAGCACGACCAGCGGGTCGTAGGCGAAGGCCTCGGCGGAGTCCATCAGCGCGCCGACCAGCCGGTAGTAGCGGGTCGTCGACAGGCCCAGGCGGTCCCGGATCCGGGCCTCCTTGGAGCCGGGCTCCTGCCACCAGGCGCGCTCGAGGTCGAGAATGGCGCGCTCTTGGTCCGAAAGAGGCATTGGGGCCAGCCTGCCAACCAGGAGGTCGCGAAGCAAGCATCCCCCGCACCCGTCCACCACCGGCCTGACCGGGTGCGCCACCTCCTACCGACGCTGGAAGTTCGCAGCCCGCTTCTCGGCGAAAGCCCGGGGGCCCTCCTTGGCGTCCTCGGAGGCCATCACCGCGTTGGTGTACGCCGACTCGTAGGTGAAGGCGTCGTCCTCACTCATGTGGGCGGTCTCGTGCAGGGTCTTGAGGATGGCCTCCACGGCCAGGGGCCCGTTGGCGGCTATGGCGGCGGCCAGTTCCCGGGCCTTGTCGAGCGCCTGTCCGTCCGGCACGACGTGACCAACGAGACCGACGTCGCGCGCCTCGGAGGCCGTGATGTGACGGCCGGTGAGGAGGATCTCGGCCGCGACCGTGTACGGGATCTGCCTCTGCAGGCGGACGGCCGATCCGCCCATGGGATACAGCGACCAGCGCGCCTCCGAGACCCCGAAGCGGGCGCTCTCGCCGGCCACCCGGATGTCGGTGCCCTGGAGGATCTCGGTACCGCCGGCGATGGCCACCCCTTCCACCGCGGCCAGGACCGGCTTGGTCGGCCGGTAGGTCTTGAGCAGCCCCCGCATGATGAAGCCGGGGTCCTCCCGCAGCCGGGCCTGCTCGTCGATGGCGCCGTCGGGGTCCACATCGCCGGCCATGGCCCGGAGGTCCATGCCGGACGAGAAGTTCCCTTCGGCCCCGGTGAGGATGGCGCAGCGCAGGTCGTCGTCGTGACTCAGCGTCTTCCACGCGTCGTCCATCAGGGCGAACATCGTGAGCGTCATCGCGTTCTTACGCTTCGGGCGGTTCATCGTCACGATGAGTACCGACCCGTCACGGGCTACCTCTAGTTGGGCCATGGTGTCGCCTCCTCGGTCCGGGAAGACCCTCAGAGCCCGAGGTCGGATTCGAACCGACGGCCGCCCGCTTACAAGGCGGGTGCTCTGACCAACTGAGCTACTCGGGCCTCAGGGCAAGGTACCCGGGCGCGAGCCCATGGACTGGTTCCGGGACGAGCGGTCAGGCGACGGCGAGGGCGTCGGACTCGGCCGTCGCCTCGTTCACCAGGTGGGTGTCCAGCTTCCTCTTGATGCGCTGCAGGGCGTTGTCGATCGACTTCACGTGGCGCTGCAGCTGCACCCCGATCTCCTGGTAGGAGCGGCCCTCGACGTAGAGCGACAGGACCTCGACCTCGAGGCCGGAGAGCATCTCGGACATCGAGGTCCGGAGGCGCTCCATCCGCTCCCGGGTCACGACCTGCTCGGCGGGGTCGGGGGCGTGGTGCCCCTCGAGGATGTCGTCCCCGGAGCGCTCGTTGCCGTCCTCCCCCGGGCGCCCGGCCGAGATCGAGACGTACTGGTTCAGCGGCTGGTGCTTCTGGCGGGTGGCGGTCTTGATGGCGGTGATCACCTGGCGGGTCACGCAGAGCTCGGCGAAGGCCCGGAACGAGGCCTCCCGGTCGGGCCGGTAGTCCCGGGCCGCCTTGAACAGGCCGATCAGGCCCTCCTGCTCCACGTCGTCGGCGTCGGCGCCGACGAGGAAGTAGGCGCGGGCCTTGGACCGGGCGAAGCGGCGGTACCGCTCCATCAGGCTGTCCAGTGCCCCGACGTCCCCTGCCTGGAATCGCTCGACGAGCTGTTCGTCGGTCATCTCGCCGGTGGTGGTGAGGAAATCGCTGCGGGGGGCCATTTCTGCTCCTGGTTTGGTGTGACGCTGGGTGCGGTGTCGGCTAGGTGATGGGCTACCAGCCCGTACGGACTAGTTCTTTATATGCAGCCCTCACCGCGGGTGTCAACGGTCACACCCAGTGATTTTTGGGTCCAGGGGCAGGATTTAACACTCAGGACGTCATATATAGGATGTTTTAATCCGCCACGGAGTGCTACGCAAGGGCTAGTCCGATCGGCCCACCCCCCTCACGGGGTGTCCCGGATGCCGGCTCCCCGGCCCGCCCGAGGGCTCACCCTCGGTGGCGGGCCACCTCGAAACAGGCCACGGCGGCGGCCGCCGACACGTTCAGGGCCTCGAGCGAGCCCCGCCGGGGGATCGAGACCAGGAGGTCGCAGCGGGCCCGGGCCAGCCGGGACAAGCCCCGGTCCTCCGCCCCCAGCACCAGCGCCACCGGACCGTCGGCCACCTCCAGCCCGAACAGGGACGCCGGGGCGCCCGCATCCAGGCCCACGCTCCACACCCCGGCCCGGGCCAGGGTCGTCAGGGCCCCGGGGATGCCCGGCACCAGGGCCATCGGCAGGTGCTCGATGGCGCCGGCCGCCGCCTTGGCCACCGTCGGGGTCACGTGGACGGCGTGGTGGCGGGCCAGGACCACCCCGGTGGCGCCGGCGCACTCGGCGCTGCGCATGACCGCCCCGACGTTGTGCGGGTCGGTCACCCCCTCCAGCACGACCAGGAACGCCGGCCCGGGCCGGCCCGGGGTACCCCGGGCCAGCTCCTCCAGGTCGGCCTCGTCCAGCGGGTCGGCGTGGGCCAGCACCCCCTGGGGGGCGTCGGTCCGGGCCTCCTGCTCCATCTGGCGCCGGCCCATCCAGCGGACGGGCACCCGCCCCGACGTGGCCAGATCCACGATGGCCTCGAGGACCGGAGAGGGGTCGGCGCCCTCGACCACCCAGACGTCACGCACCCGCCGGCGCCGGGCGGCGAGCAGCTCCCGGACGGCCCGGCGGCCCTCGACCTGCTCCCCCCCGAGCCCCCGGGCGGATCGGGGCCGGCCTCCCCGCGGCGCGCCCCGCTGGCTCACGCCGGCCCGACCCGTTCCAGGAGGGCCACCGCCCAGCAGGCGACGCCCTCCCCCCGGCCCAGGGTGCCCAGGCCCTCGGGGCTCTTGGGCTTGACCGTCACCGGCGCCCCGACGACCGCCGACAGGCGCAGCTGCATGGCCCGGCAGTGCTCGGCCAGGCGCGGCGCCTCGAGGACCACGGCGCAGTCGACGTTGGCCGCCCGCCAGCCCTCGCCGGCCACGGCGTCGACCACCAGGCGCAGGAGCCCCACCGAGTCCGCCCCCGCCCACTGCGGATCCGAGGCGGGGAACCGGGTGCCGAGGTCCCCGAGGCCGGCCGGCCCGAGCAGGGCGTCGGCCACGGCGTGGGCCACCACGTCGGCGTCGCTGTGGCCCTGGAGGCCGGGGTGACCCTCGATCCCGACCCCCCCGAGGACCAGCCGGCGGGCGGGATCGTCCGAGAAGGCATGGGCGTCGAAGCCCAGCCCGACCCGCACCGGCCTACCCGCGCCCGATCAGGGCGGCGGCCCGGACCAGGTCGTCGGCGCGGGTGATCTTCAGGTTGTCCGGCTCCCCGGGAACCACGACCACCCGGCCCCCGTCCGCCTCCACCAGGGCGGCGTCGTCGGTGGCATGGGTCCCGGAGCGGTGGGCCCGGCGCAGGGCGGCCCCGGCAAAGGCCTGGGGCGTCTGCACCAGCACGAGCGGGTCCCGGTCGAGGGTCTCCTCGACCACTCCGTCCCCGCCCACCCGCTTGACGGTGTCGGGGACCCGCACGCCCGGGACGGCGGCGTCGGCGCCGGCCGCCACCGCCTCGACCACGGCCCGGAACAGGGCGGGGGAGGCCAGGGGTCGGGCGGCGTCGTGGACGACGACCACGGCCACGTCCTCGGGGACCGCGCTCAGGCCGGCCCGGACCGAGTCGGACCGGGTGGCGCCGCCGGGGACGGTCACGTCCGCCCCGGGCGCCGGC
>DASUHN010000213.1 GCA_036273495.1 Acidimicrobiales bacterium
GCCGCCGGGAGCACCCGGCCGGCGCCGCCCCAGGTCCCGGGCAGTCTGGTGGCGTACGCCAACGGGCCGTACGTCGACATCTACGTGACCAAGAACGCGCCGTATCCCGTGGTCCGGCTCCCGAACCCGTGGCCCCTCAACGGAGACGCCGCCGTGCCCATCAATCAGGTGTTCCTCGTGGTCGGACGGCCCGCCGACGGCTGGGCCGAGGTGCTTCTGCCCATGCGTCCCAACGGGCTCAAGGGCTGGATCCGGACCAGCCAGGTCCGGCTGCTCAGCGACCCGTGGCGCATCGACGTCTCCGTCGCCGCCCACCTGATCCTGATCCACCGCGGCGCCGACCTCGTGTACCAGGGCCCGGTTGCCACCGGAGCACCGGCCACGCCTACCCCGCTCGGGGACTACTACATACGCGTGCTGCTGCGATCCTCGGACCCGACGAGCGTCTACGGCCCGTTCGCCTACGGGCTGTCGGCCCACTCCGACGCCCTCACCACCTTCAGCGGGGGGGACGCCGAGATCGGCCTGCACGGCAACGACGACGTGTCGGCACTGGGCCACAGCGTCACCCACGGGTGCGTGCGGATGGACAACGCCGAGATCACCGCCCTGGCCGCCGACCTCCCGCTGGGCACCCCGGTCCACATCGGGGCCTGAGGCCCGGCTCAGCCGGTGAAGGTCGGGCGGGCCGTCACCGCGGTGGCGGCGGGGGCCACCGAGCCGCCTCCGGAACCCCCACCGGAGGAAGGCGGCGTGGTCGTCGTGGTGGTCGACGGGCTGGTGGGGGTCGTGGTGGCGGCGGGCGGCCCGGTGGTGGTCGTGGTGCCCGGCACGACCGTCGTGGTCGTCGTGCTCGTGGTGGTGGTGGTCGCGGCCGGCGGCGCCGTCACGGTGAGGGTCCCGAGGGTCACCGCCGTGGACGGGCCGGAGTTCGTGCAGTACCCCTTGACGGTGTCGCTGCCGGCCTTGGCCGAGCCGGGGATCGTCATCGGCGTGTTGTTCTGGGCCCCGTCCGGCGGCTGGATCTGGGCCACCGGGTTGTTGGCCGGGTCGACGACCAGCAGGGTGACCGTGGGCGAACCCGGACAATTGGCGAAGCCGTTGAAGAAGATCTGGCCTCCGGCCTGCACCGAGTGGGGGGTGAAGGTCACCCCGCTCAGGTCGTCCGCCCGGGCCGGCTGGGCCAGGAAGGCCCCGCCCCCGATGGCCGCGACCACCAGCCCGGCCATGATCCCACGCCGCATCCCGCACCCCCCTGGTCCGATGAAGCTGTGATGTCGGAGGCGGGTGGAACCCCACCGCTTCCGGGAGCGCCGCCGCTTCCCAGGTGACTCTCAGCCGAGTATGTCAGCGTGGGGCGCGAAAGGAAATAGGCCTTCGAGCCGAAATAACTAGCGGCGCCACAACGGGCGTTGCGGGTGACGGAGGATCGGGAGCGTCAGATGAGGGACAACATCCTCAAAGGGATCATGGCGGGCGTGTGCGCCTACGAGCTGGCCGCCCTCATCGCCGAAACGGCCCGCTTCGAGCATCCCAAGACCATCTCGGTGCTCACCTCCCGCTCCCGGGTCATGCGCGGGGCCATGGCCGCCGGCTACATGGCGCTCGGCGTGCACGTCGGCTACGTCGTCAAGGGCAGCCAGTAGCTACCGTTCGGCCCCGTGGATTGGGAGGCGTGGGCCCGGCGGGCGGAGGCAGCCCTGTCGGTGAAGGCGCAGCGGGAGTGGAGGGGGCTGTTCGCGGAAGGGGCCACCTTCGCCGATCCCCAGACGACCACCCCGACCGCTGACCTGAAGGCCATCTCGCGCGACACCCGGTCGATCTTCCCGGACTGGGAGCAGGAGATCACCTCGATCCGGGGCGCGGACGGGTGGGCGGTGTTTGAGTGGATCGGGCGGGCCACCTACGCCCCCGGGAGCGGCCAGCCCGGAGCCGGGGCTCCGATCGAGCTGCACGGGGCCACCATCGTCGAGGTCGACGGGGACGGCCTGGTCACCGCCTGGCGCGACTATCTGGACCGCAAAGAGCCCGAGGACCAGATCCGCCGGGCGGCCCGGGCGGAGAGGGACCGGCCCCGGCCCGGTACCTGACCGGGACCGGGCGGCCAGGTGACCGTCCGGTAACTCGGCCCGAGCCATAACAAGCGGACGCTCTGTGACGATTACCAGTCCGTGGCGTCGCGGGAGATGGGTGGGGGGCGGGCCGAGCCGGCCGAGCGGGCCTTCGTCGGGCGCGCCCACGAGCTGGCCCGGATCGACGCCGTCCTCGAGGAGAGCGCCGGCCGGTCCCTGATCCTCGTCCACGGGCCCAGCGGGATAGGCAAGAGCCGGCTCCTGCAGCGGGTGGAGCAGCGCTGCGCCGAGCTGGGCCGGCCCGTGGCCCTCCTGGACGCCGCGGCCCTGGCCAACTCGGAGGGGGCGGCGCTGGCCCTGGTGGCCTGGGCGGGCGAGCACCCCGCTCCCGTCGTGGTGATCGACGGCTGGGACGAGGCGGGGGGCGGCGCCCGCGCCATCCGTGACGACCTGCTGGCCCGGCTGCCGGCCGCCGCGGTCGTGATGATCGCCGGGCGGGCGGCGCCCGAGCCCGACTGGTGGGAGGGGTGGCGCGAGCTGATCCTCGAGCTCCCCCTGGCCCCCCTCGACCTGGGCGACGCCCTCGAGCTCCTGTCCCTCACCGGGGTGGCCGACCGCGACCGGGCCGCTCGGCTGGCGTCGTGGGCCGGCGGGTCCCCGCTGGCGCTGGTGATGGCCGCCGGGGCCGGAGAGGGCTTCCGCCCCGACCGCCCCGACCGCCTCGACTCCCTCGACCGTCTCGACCAGGCCAGCAACGCCACCCTGGTGGCCCGGCTCAGCCGGCGCCTTCTGGACGGGGACGTCCCCGACGAGCGCCTGGGCCCGCTGGCGGTGGCCGCCACCGCCCGGGTCACCACCCCCGACGTCCTGGCCGCCGCCCTCCCCGGGGTCGACGCCGAGGAGACCTACGGGTGGCTGTCGGGGCGGAGCTACGCCGACCGCACCCCCGGGGGCCTGGCCCTCCACGCCCTCGTGGCGGGCGTGGTCCGCTCCGAGATCGGCCAGCGCCACCCCGACCTGGTTCGCGACGTCCGGCGGCGCCTGGCGGACCACCTGTGGGCCCGCGCCGTGAGGGCGGGGACGCCGTTCGTGCCGGACCTCATGCACCTGATCCACGACCCCGACGTGCGCTGGGGCATCGGCTGGGACGACCGCATCGAGTACGCCATCGACCGGGTCCGCCCCGGGGACGAGGAGGTCCTGGCGCCGTTGTGGAACCAGCCGGGCGACCCCGGCAACTGGGACTGGATCGTCCGCTACCTGCGCGAGGCCCCCGACGTGGTGGGGGTGGCGCGGGACAACGAGGGCACCCTCCGG
>DASUHN010000214.1 GCA_036273495.1 Acidimicrobiales bacterium
GGGCGGCGGCGGCCACCAGCTCGTCGACCAGGGCCCGGCCGTCGGCGTCGAGCCCGGCGTGGGGCTCGTCGAGCAGCCACAGCTCGGGGTCCCGGGCCGCGATCACGGCCAGGGCCGCCCGCCGGCGCAGCCCGGCGGAGAGGCGGGAGGCCGGCAGGTCGGCGAGGCGCCCGGTGAGGGCGAGGCGGGCGAGGGCGGGAGGGGCGGCTTCGCCCGGCAGACCGGCGGCACGCAGGAAGAACCGGACGTTCTCGGCCACGGTGAGGTCGTCGTACAGGTGGGTGGCGTGACCGAGCAGGCCCACCCGCCGGCGGATCCCCCGCCGGTCGGCGAGCAGATCCTCTCCGAGGACCACGGCCTGGCCCGACGTGACGGCCAGCAGGCCGGCGCACACCCGCAGGAGGCTGGTCTTGCCGGCGCCGTTGGGGCCCCGGAGGAGGACGACCTGCCCCGGCCGGGCGGTGAGGTCGGCGCCCGCCAGCAGAGGAAAGCGGCCGGCGAGGGCTACGACGGAGCGGAGGCGGACGGCATCGACCATACGGGTCGGCCAAGACTACGGGGGCCTGCCTCGGCCGATCCAAGCGGCTTGGGTACCGTCGAGTGATGCGACGATCCCTGGCCGCGGCCGGCCGGACCCTGATCTCGGCGGGGGTGCTGCTGCTCCTCTTCGTCGCCTACGAGCTGTGGGGGACCGGGATCTCCGAGGCGCGCAGCCAGAACAGCCTGGCCCAACAGTGGCAGCAGACGCACCACACCCGCCCCCACCCGGGGACCACGGCGTCGACAGCCTCCACCACGACCACCTCCGCCCCGCCGCCGGCGGTCCTGCCCGGCTTCGCCATCGGACGGATCCAGATCCCGAAGGTCGGCGTGGACAAGTACTTCGTCGAGGGCGTGGGCGAGGGCGATCTGAAGCAGGGCCCGGGCCACTACCCCGGCACCCCCCTGCCGGGCCAGCCGGGCAACGCGTCGATAGCCGGGCACCGCACCACCTACGGCGCCCCGTTCTACAACCTCAATGAGCTGGTGCCGGGGGACAAGATCCTGATCCAGACGCTCACGGGGACCTGCGCCCAGCGGGTCTGCGAGTACGACGTGACCCAGACGCCGTTCCCGGTGCTGCCGAGCGACGTGTCGGTGATCGCGCCGCAGACGGGCTACGGGTTGACGCTCACGACCTGCAACCCCCGCTTCAGCGCCGCCCAGCGCCTGATCATCAAGGCCACCCTGGCCCATCCGCCCGCCACGCCTCCGGCCACGACGCCCGCCGGCCCGACCAAGACGCCGAGCACCATCCCCGGGGACGCCACCGTGGCGGACACCAACACGTCGGGATCGTCGGCGGCCATCCCCGCCGTGGTCGGTTGGGGGCTGGGCGCCGGGGCGTTGTGGCTGCTTGCTTGGCTCGTGGCCCGCCGCCTCAAGCCCCGGCTGCCGTGGGGCTGGCCCGCCTATGTCGGCGGGGCCCCCGTGTTCCTGCTGCTCCTCTACTTCTTCTTCGAGAACGTCACCCGGCTGCTGCCGTCGAACGTCTGAGGGGTCAGCGCCCCTCGAAGCGGGGCTTCCGCCGCTCCCGGAAGGCGGTGATCCCCTCCTCGAGGTCGCGGCTGGCCCACGCCCGGCTGCGGGCCTCGACCACCTCGGGGTCGTCGGGGGGCGCGACCAGACGGTTGAGGGCCAGCTTGTGGGCGGCCAGGGTCAGTGGGGCCAGGGCGGCGATCTGCCCGGCCCACGCCTCGGCCTCGGCCCGGCCGCCGAGGCGCTGGGCGAACCCGGTCCGCACCGCCGCCTCCCCGTCGAGCTCCATGCCGCCGAGCAGCATGGCCCGGGCCGGGCCGTGCCCCGCCAGCAGGGCGCAGCGCTGGACCGTCCAGTGGTCCACGGCCAGGCCCAGCCGACCGGCCGGGACCCCGAACCGGGCGTCGGGAGCGGCCACCCGCAGGTCGCACGCCACCGCCAGCTGGACGCCGGCGCCGAGGGCCGCGCCCTCCACCGCGGCGATGCAGACCATGGCCGTCTCGACCAGGCCCATCAGGGCCCGGCGCAGGGCCGGGTGGAAGTCGTCGTCGCGCACGGTGCCGAGGTCGGCGCCGGCGCAGAAGTTGCCCTCGGAGCCGGTCAGCACGAGGGTGCGGGCGCCGTCCGCCGCCGCCGCCGTCACGGCCGCCTCGAGCTCCCTGCAGGCGGCGGTGTCGAGGGCGTTGCGGCGCTGGGGCCGCTGGATGGTGGCGACCGCCCACCTGCCTCCCGACTCGGAGGGGCGCACGTCGAGGCCGATGGCGGTCATTCGATGACGGCGATGAGATCGCCCTCCTGCACCCGGCCCTCGGGTGCGACGTGCAGCTCGGAGACCGTCCCCGCCACCGGCGCCTCCACGGGGATCTCCATCTTCATCGACTCGAGGACGGCGATGCTGTCCCCGGCGGCCACGGCCTGGCCCACCTCGACGTGCACCTGCCACACGTTGCCGGTGATCTCGGCCCGGACCTCGGTCGTCATCGGCCCTGACTGGCGACGACGTTGAGGTCGGCGTCGACCATCATGCGCACCAGCGTCGGGAAGTCGACGTCGGGCTTCCAGCCCAGCTTCTCCCGGCTCCGGCCCGGGTCCCCGACGAGCAGATCGACCTCGGCCGGGCGCATGAACCGCTCGTCGGTCACGACGTGGTCCTGGTAGTCGAGACCGGCGTGGCCGAAGGCGAGCTCGCAGAACTCCCGCACCGAGTGGGTCCGACCGGTGGCGACCACGAAGTCGCTGGCGTCGTCCTCCTGCAGCATCAGCCACATCGCCCGGACGTAGTCGGCGGCGTAGCCCCAGTCCCGCTGGGCCTCGAGGTTGCCGAGAGGCAGGGTCTTGTCGAGGCCGTGCTTGATCCTCGCCACCCCGTGGGTGATCTTGCGGGTGACGAACTCGAGACCGCGGCGCGGCGACTCGTGGTTGAACAGGATCCCCGACGTGGCGTGCAGGCCGTAGCTCTCCCGGTAGTTCACGGTGATCCAGTGGCCGTAGACCTTGGCCACCCCGTACGGGCTGCGAGGGTAGAACGGCGTCGTCTCCCGCTGCGGCACCTCGATGACCTTGCCGAACATCTCGCTGGAGCTGGCCTGGTAGAAGCGGATCTCGGGGTCGACGATGCGGATGGCGTCGAGGATGCGGGTCACACCGAGCGCGGTGGTCTCCCCGGTGAGCACGGCCTGGCTCCACGACGTCTGCACGAAGGACTGCGCCGCCAGGTTGTAGACCTCGTTGGGGCGGTGCTCGCGCAGGAGGTTGATCATCGACACCTCGTCGAGGAGGTCCCCGGACACGAGGGTCACCCGGTCCTGGATTTGGGTGATCCGCTCGAAGTTCACGGTGCTGCTGCGCCGCAGCATCCCGATCACCTCGTAACCCTGATCGAGGAGGAACTCGGCCAGGTAGGAGCCGTCCTGTCCGGTGATGCCGGTGATCAGCGCGCGTCGGGACATGGACGCGGTTGTAACCCGCCGGCGGCGCCCCGTCTGCTAAGCCACTTGGCATGGCCGAGAATCTCGGCCGGCGGATAGCCCGCATGCGTGCCGCCGCCGGCTGGACCCAGCAGGACCTGGCGGCCCGCCTGGCGGTGTCCCGGGTGGCGGTGTCCCACCTCGAGGCGGGCATCAGCGTGCCGGGGGAGCGGACCGTGGCCCTGCTGGCGGGACTGTTCAAGCTCGAGCCCCACGAGCTGGTGGCGGGGACCAACTACCCCCCGGCCAAGGCCGAGCGCCTCCCGGTGGTGGTGTGCCGCTACACCGAGGTGGAGCTGCAGCTGCGCCTCCTGGACCGGGACATCGAACGGACCGGGGCCGGGTTCGACCCGGTCCTGGCCGAGGAGTGGCGCCGGCGGCTCGTCAAGCTGCTGGCCGACACCCACGACCGGCGCGAGCGCCAGGCGCTGGACGAGGCCCTGAAGGCCTTAGCCGCCCGCCCCAGCCTGGGCTGACCGGGCCGCCGCGCCGGAGAAGACGAAGCCCTCGTAGCCCTTGGCCGCCACGTCGTTGCACTGCTTCTCGTAGGGGGCGAAGCCCCCGACGTACGGCATGAACACCCGCTTCTTGCCGGGGATGTTGGCGCCCACGTACCACGAGTTGGCCATCGGGAACAGGGTGACCTCGGCGATGGAGCGCACGTGGTCCACCCAACCCTCCTCGGCCTCGACGGTGGCCTCCACGGCCGTCACGCCCATCTCCCGCACGTGGGAGATGCAGGCGCTGATCCACTCCACGTGCTGCTCGATGGCCATCGGCATGTTCGCCAGCACCGACGGGCTGCCCGGGCCGGTGATCACGAACAGGTTGGGGAACCCGGCCATCTGCATCCCGAGGTAGGTGCGGGGGCCGTCGGCCCACTTGTCGCGCAGGGCCAGACCGCCGCGGCCCCGAACGTCGATCTTGAGGAGCGACCCGGTCATGGCGTCGAAGCCGGTGGCGAACACGACGACGTCGAACTCGTACTCGGCCTCGGTCGTGCGGATCCCCTTCGGCGTGATCTCGGTGATCGGGGTGTCGCGCAGGTCGACGAGGGTGACGTTGTCCCGGTTGTAGGTCTCGTAGTAGTCGGTGTCGATCGGAGGGCGCTTGGTGCCGTACGGGTAGTCGGTGGGCATCAGCTTGCGGGCCACGTCGGGGTTCGTGACGATCTCGCCGATCTTGGCCCGGATGAAATCGGCGGCGGTGTCGTTGGCGGCCTTGTTCACGAGCAGGTCGTTGTAGGAGCCGTAGATGAACTTGAAGCCGCCCTCCTCCCCCCACAGCCGCTCGTAGGTGGCGAGGCGCTCCTCGTCGCTCACCTCGAGGGCCGACTTGTCGCTGGCGTCGTAGGGGAACCCACCGAAGGACCGCCGGGCCTTGCGGCGGATCCGGGCGTAGTCGGCCTTGATGGCGGCGTCCTGCTCGGGGGTCATGTGGTGGTTGCGGGCCGGCACCGTGTAGTTGGGCGTGCGCTGGAACACGTGCAGGTGGTCGGCCTGGGCGGCGATGACCGGGGCGGCCTGGATGCCCGTCGAGCCCGTCCCGATCTGGCCCACCCGCTTGCCGGTGAAGTCGACGCCGTCGTGGGGCCAGGCGGCGGTGTGGTACCAGTCCCCCTCGAAGCGGTCGAGGCCGGGGATGGCCGGGACGTTGGCCGCCGACAGGCACCCGACGGCGCTGACGACGAACCGGGCCGTGACGACGTCACCCCGTTCGGTCGTCAGCTCCCAGACGTCGGCGTCCTCTTGGAACACGGCGGAGGAGACGCGGGTCTCGAGCTGGATGTCGCGCCGGAGGTCGAAGCGGTCGGCGACGTGGTTGAGGTAGCTCAGGATCTCGGGCTGCTCGGGGTACTTGCTGCTCCACACCCACTCCTGCTGCAGCTCGTCGGAGAAGGAGTACGAGTAGTAGAAGCTCTCCGAGTCACAGCGGGCGCCGGGGTAGCGGTTCCAGTACCACGTGCCGCCGACGCCGTTCCCCGTCTCGTACACCCGGACCGAGAGTCCGAGCTCGTCGCGGAGGCGGTACAGGGCGTAGAGGCCTGCGAACCCCGCCCCGATCACCACGACGTCGAAGTCGGGTGCGGGATCGGTCGTCATACCCGGGTGATGCTACCGGTCAGCGCCCCGACCAGCGGGGGGCGCGCTTCTCCCCGAAGGCGGCCAGCCCTTCGCGCGCGTCCTCGGTCTGGCTGGTGATGCTGAGCATGGCGTGCAGGTGGCGCAGGGCGGGGCCGGCGGCCTGGTCCCACACCGTGTAGAAGCTGTCCCGCCCCAGGCGCATGACCACGGGCGACTTGTCCGCCAGTGCGCCGGCCAGCTCCGCCACCACGGCGTCGAGCTCCCCCGGCGGCACGACCCGGTTGACGAAGCCGATCTCCGCCGCCTCCCGGGCGTCGACCCGCCGGGCGGTCATCATCAGCTCCAGGGCCTTCTTCGGCGCCATCGAGCGGACGAGGGGCACGGTGATCATGTAGGGCCACAGCCCCACGTTCATCTCGGGCGTGCCGAACTGGGAGTCGTCGGAGGCGACCACCAGGTCGCACGCCAGGGCCAGCCCGAAGCCCCCGGCCAGGGCGTAACCCCGGACTCGGGCGATGGTGGGCTTGCCGAGGGCCCACAGCTCCTCGAACAGCCGGGCCATGTCCCCCCGGCTCTCGTGGCCGCCGAGGAAGCCCCCGTCCCCGCCGGTCAGGTCGGCGCCGGCCGAGAAGGCCCGGTCCCCGGCCCCGGTCAGCACCAGCACCCGGACGGCGGGGTCGGCCCCCGCCGCCGCCACCGCCCGCCGCAGCCCCGAGATCACCTCCGGCGAGAGGGAGTTGCGCTTCTCGGGCCGGTTGATGGTGGCGGTGGCCACGGCCCCGTCCACCGCGTAGAGGAGCTCGTCGGAGGCCCCGGTGGCGATGTCGGTCATCTCACCGGCGAAGGTACCGCCTGCCCCGATGGAAGGCTGGCCCCGTGGGCCCCTCCAGCGCCGCCGTCGTCTCCTACCGGCTCGGCGGCATCGACGGCGTCTCGGTCGAGGCGGCCAAGTGGGTCGGGGCCCTGCGCGCCCTCGGCCTGGCGGTGTGGACCGTCGCCGGGGAGGGGGACGCCGACCGGATCGTGCCCGGTCTCGGGCCCTGGACGGAGGAACGGCCCGACCGGCCCGCCCTGGCCGCCGCCCTGGCCGGGGCCGATGTGGTCGTGGCCGAGAACATCTGCTCGCTGCCGCTCAACCCGGCGGCGTCGGCCGCTGTGACCCGGGAGCTGGCGGGCCGGGCGGCGGTCCTGCACCACCACGACCTGCCGTGGCAGCGGGCCGGGATGGGGGACGCCGTGCCCGACGATCCGCACTGGGTCCACGTGGCCATCACCGACCTGTCCCGCCGCCAGCTCGAGGAGCGGGGGGTGGCGGCGGTGACGGTGCGGAACTGCTTTGCCCTCGAGGAGGGCGGGGACCGGGCCAGGGGGCGCGCCGAGGTGGGGGTGGCGGAGGAGACCCGCCTCGCTCTGCAGCCGACCCGGGCCCTGCGGCGCAAGGACGTGCCCGCCGGCGTCGAGGCCGCCCGGGGCCTGGGAGCCACCTACTGGCTGACCGGGCCGGCCGAGGAGGGCTACGGGCCCGAGCTGCAGGAGGTGCTGGCCGGCGCCCCCGTGCCCACGATCCACCGGGCGGCGCCGGTCATGGCCGACGCCTACGCCGCCGCCGACGCGGTGCTGCTGCCGTCGTCGTGGGAGGGCTTCGGCAACCCGGCGGTCGAGGCCTCGGTCCACCGCCGGCCGGTGGTGGTCGGGCCCTACCCCGTGGCCGACGAACTGCGCGCCCTCGGCTTCCGCTGGTTCTCCCTCGGCGAGGTCGGGGCCCTGCGGGAGTGGCTGGCCGATCCCGACCCCGGCCTGCTGGAGTACAACCGGGAGGCGGTGCGCCGCCACCTCGACCTGGCCGACCTACCGGGGAGGCTGGAGGAGGTGCTGGGCCGGCTCAGCCGTCGGCGCGGGGGCCGCGTCCGGTCCGGCGGGACCGCCGGCGGTTCATCTGCACGGCCATGAGGGTCATACGCGACATGGTCGCGTTGTCCGGACGCCGCGCCTCGGGGGGGCGGCGGGACAGACTCTGAGGCGACGTCCCCGGCACCGTCTTCATCGATGCCGAAGGTTCGCCGTGCAGGGCCCCGGTTCCTGCTCCCGCCCACCCCGCCCCCCCGGGGCACCCCGTTGTTACCGTTGGGTTTAGAAATGAGCCCGCGCACCAGCCCCCGCCTCCCCGCCGCCCGCCGGCGGCGGCAGCTCCTCGACGTGGCCCTGGACGTGTTCGCCACTCGCGGATTCGACGGCACGTCGATGGCGGAGCTGGCCGAGGCGGCCGGGATCACCAAGCCCGTCCTGTACCAGCACTTCAGCTCCAAGCGGGAGCTCTACCTCGAGCTGCTCGAGGACGTGGGCCGGCAGCTGCAGGAGGCCGTCGGCAAGGCCACGGCCGGGGCGGCCCGGCCGCATGACCAGGTCGAGGCCGGTTTCCGGGCCTACTTCGCCTTCGTGAACGAGCACCGCAGCGCCTTCCAGCTCCTGTTCCTGGGCAGCTCCCGCCACGATCTGGAGTTTGCCGACGCGGTGGAACGGGTGGAGGAGTCGATGGCCGACGCCATCGCCCCGCTGATCGAGGCCGGCATCGACGGGCGCCACCGCCGGCAGCTGGCCCACGCCCTGGTCGGGATGGCGGAGGTGACCGGGCGGCGGGCCATGGCCGACCCGACCTTTGCCGGCTCCCTCGACGACCTGGCCCTCCACCTGGCCGAGCTGGCCTGGGCCGGCCTGCGGGGGATCCGCCCCGAGGCCGGGTGAGCCGCCCATGAACGTCACGGTCGGGCGCGACGGCCCGGTCACCGTCGTCACCATCGACCGGCCCGAGGTGCGCAACGCCGTGGACGGGCCCACGGCGGACGCCCTGGCCGGCGCCTTCCGGGACTTCGACGCCGACCCCGACGCCGCCGTCGCGGTGCTGACCGGCGCCGGGGCCACGTTCTGCGCCGGCGCCGACCTCAAGGCGGTGGCGGCGGGGCGGGGGAACCGGGTGGAGCCCACGGGGGACGGGCCGATGGGACCCACCCGGATGGTGCTGGGCAAGCCGGTGATAGCCGCCGTGGAGGGGCACGCCGTGGCCGGGGGCCTCGAGCTGGCCCTGTGGTGCGACCTGCGGGTGGCGGCGCGCGACGCCGTGTTCGGCGTGTTCTGCCGGCGCTGGGGCGTGCCCCTGGTCGACGGCGGGACGGTGCGCCTGCCCCGCCTGATCGGCCACAGCCGGGCCATGGACCTGATCCTGACCGGCCGCCCGGTGGACGGGACCGAGGCTCTGGCCATCGGGCTGGCCAACCGTTTGTCCGAGCCGGGCCGGGCCCTGAAGGACGCCGTGGCCCTGGCTCACTCGATCGCCGCCTTCCCCCCGCTCTGCACCCGCAGCGACCGCGCCTCGGCGCTGACCCAGTGGGGGATGGCCGAGACCGACGCTCTGGCCCACGAGGCCGACCTCGGCCTGGCCACCATAAGGAGCGGGGAGACGAGAGAGGGAGCGGCTCGCTTCGCCGCCGGGGCGGGGCGGCACGGAACCTTCGAGGAGCGCACAGCGTGAGCACGACCGGAAACACCCCCGCCGCCGACGCCGTCCGGGGCAAGCGGGTGCTGGTGACCGGGGCGGGCGGCTTCATCGGCTCGCACGTGACCCGGATGCTGCTGGAGGGGGGCGCCGAAGTCTACGCAATGTCGGCGTCGGTCTCGTCCCTGCTTCCGGTGCGCCTGGCCGACATCGCCGCCGACATCCGCATCGTCGAGGCCAACGTGGCGGACCGCACGGCCATGGAGAGCATGGCCCGCACCGTCAAGCCGGAGCTGGTGGCCCACCTCGCCGCCTTCACCCACGTGGGCAAGTCGTTCCAGAGGGTGGACGAGAGCCTGGTCACCAACATCCACGGCACGGTCAACCTGCTGCTGGCCCTCGGCGGCGACTACGAGCGCTTCGTGTACACCGGCACGAGCGAGATCTACGGCGACGTCCCCGTGCCGTTCCGGGAGGACGGTCAGGTAAAGCCGATCTCGCCGTATTCGGTGTCGAAGTACGCCGGGGAGCGCTACAGCCTCATGTTCCACGAGGCCTACGACTGGCCGATCGTGTGCCTCCGCCCCTTCAACGCCTACGGCCCGTGGCAGACCCCGGACCGGATCATCCCCGAGATCATCCTCACCGCCCTCAGGCGGGAGGAGCTGCTCACCACCGAGGGCCGCCAGACCCGGGAGTTCAACTACGTGACCGACCTGGCGGCCGGCTTCGTGGCCGCCCTCGGAGCCCGGGGAGCCGAGGGCCAGGTGATCAACCTCGGGTGCGGGGAGGACATCGCCATCCGCGACCTGACGGTCAAGGTGCTCGACCTGATGGGCAACCCCATCGAGCCCAAGATCGGCGCCCTGCCCCACCGGCCCACCGAGATCTGGGCCATGTACTGCGACAACACCCGGGCCCGGGAGCTGCTCGGGTGGCAGCCCACCCACACCCTGGAGCAGGGCCTGGCCGAGACCATCGAGTGGTACCGGGCCGAGATGCAGCGCGACAGCCGCTTCCTCCGGGTCGGTTAGAGATTTCGGACGATTAGTCCGAAAAGGGACTTCCGGGGCGGACGACGAACCATCGGGGACGGGCCGGCAGCGGAGCCGGCCGCCGAGGAGGTCCCCCGTTGCGTCGCTTCCCCCGTCTGCGCCGGCCGGTCGGCGCCGCCGTGGCCGCCGCCGCGCTGGCGTCCGCGAGTGCGCTGGCCGCCGCCGTCCAGCCCCGGCCGGCCGAGGCGTCCCCGTCCGCCACCACCGTTCTCACCGGCGACGTGCTGGGCGGGTTGTCGGCCCTGGCGTCCTCGGCCCTCGACGGGAACACGCCCGTGCAAGTGGGCGTCGCCATCGCCAGCCCCGACCCCTCGGGTCTCGACGCCGCCTACCGGGCCATCTACACCCCGGGCAGCGCCCAGTTCCACCGGTTCCTCACCGCGGGCGAGGTGGCCGCCCGGTTCGGCGTCCCCGCCGGCACCGAGGCGTCGGTCGAGTCCTGGGCCACCCGCGACGGGCTGCGGCGCGCCTTCCTCTCGACCGACAACGAGTACCTGCTCCTCACCGGCACGGCCAGTCAGGCCGAGAGCACCTTCGGCGTGACCCTGCGCACGTTCACGGCGCCGGACGGGTCGACCTTCTACGCCAACACGGCGGCGCCGACCGTCCCGGCCGGGCTCGGCGTCGACAGTGTCCTCGGCCTCAACAGCCTCCTCAGGTCGCGTACCTTCGACCACGCCCCCGGGGCGGGCGCCGTCCACGGCACACCCGCCCAGGACACGTGCGTGGGCTCGACCTGCGTCGGGCTCACCACCCCCCAGGACCTCTGGTCGATCTACGACCAGCCCACCTCCCTGGCCAACGCCGGCGCCGACTTCGGCCAGGGCCAGCAGATGGGCGTGCTGGGTGAAGGGGCGGTGGCGGGACCGCTCAAGGACCTGCGCGGCTTCGAGAGCGAGTTCGGCCTGCCCCAGATCCCCGTGACCATCCATCCGGTCAACGACGACTTCCAGGACAACTCGGGGGCGGGAGAGTGGGACATCGACACCCAGGCGTCGACCGGCATGTCCCCCAAGGCCGCCGGAGAGACGCTGTACTTCGCCAAGGACCTCACCGACTCATCGGTCCTGGCCGAC
>DASUHN010000215.1 GCA_036273495.1 Acidimicrobiales bacterium
CCCGCGACATCGCCAAGGTCGACCAGCACCTGGCCGACTGCCGGGCGTGCTCGGCGCGCCGAGCGGAGCTCGAGGACGTCGGGACCACCCTCCGGCGGGTGGCGGCTCCCCTTCCCCTGGCTCTCGGACCCCTGGCGTGGAGGCACTGGCTGACCTCGCTGCGGGCGGCCACGAAGACGCGCAAGCCGCTCATCCCGGTGCAGGCCCAGCGGACCCTCACCGGCGCCAGCTTCGGGCTCCTCGGCCTGGGCATCATCGGCGCCAGCATCATCGGCCAACCCTCGCTGGGCTCGACGACCCGGCCCCGCCCGGCCGGGGCGGTACCGGTCGGCCAGAGCCCGGTGGCCGTCGAGGAGGCCAAGGCTGCGACCCAGACACCCCCGGGACCACTGGCCCTGCTTCCGAGCCCCCTCCTGGCCCTCGGCGGGGGGTCGGCGGCCGGACCGGTCGCCAGCGGATCGGGGTCCGCTGCCAACCCGGCACCCGCGGCGCCGGCTCCCACCGCGGCCACCGGCACCAACCCGGACAGCGGGGCCGGTCCCCTCCAGCCGATCGTGCCCCAGGGTTCAGGGCCGGTCCTGCAGCTGAGCGCCCAGATCAACCTCACCAAATCGACCTCCGCCACGGTGAACGCCGGCACCGGGAGCACCGGGACGTCGGTCGCCGGCGTCCCGCCGACCGACACGACTCCGGCCCCGTCCGGCTCCGTGTCGGTGACCACCCCGATCACCAGCAACACGGTCACCCTCCCCGGCGTCTCGATCCCCTGAGCCGGCGGTGGGCCCCGCCGCCAACCTGCTGCGGGAGGCCTGACGCGACGAGATCCGGACCCCGTCCAGTCGACGGAACCCGGACCTCGTAGGAAACCGGCCGCAGCCGGCCGTCAGACGGGCTTGACGCTCGCGGCCTGGAGACCCTTGGGCCCCTCCTGAACCTCAAACTCGACCTGCTGGCCCTCTTCGAGCACGCGATAGCCGCTCATATCGATGGCCGAGAAGTGGACGAACACGTCCGCTCCTCCGTCAGGCTGCGAGATGAACCCGTAGCCCTTCTCAGCGTTGAACCACTTGACCGTACCGGTCGCCACTGCGGCGGACCCCCTTCTAGATTGCATGGAACGAGGGGGCACAGCGGCTACTTTCGACCCCCGGTCGGACCGGATGCCGGGTAGGTCCTTGGAACTCCCTCGCCGGGAACGCTACCAGGACACCCCTCGGATGTCAGTAGCCGGCCGGGCGGATTCCTGAGTCTCCGCTGTGCGGGGAGGGGCCCCGGGCCGGCTCATGAGCGCCTGCGGACCCGGGTCCCTTCCGGCCCCGTCTCGACCAGCCAACCGGCGCCGGTCAGCTCGGCCCGGATGGCATCCGAGACGGCGAAGTCCCGGCCGGCCCGGGCCTCGTCGAGCCGGGAGACCAGGTCCCGGATCTCCGCCGGCACCGCCTCCCGGCCCGGGGGGCGGGGGAACAGCCCCAGGGCGGCGGTCATGGCTGCCACGGCCCCGGCCAGCTCGGCGCCCTCCTCGGGCCGGCCGGAGTCGGCTGCCGCGTTGGCGGCCCGGCGGGCCTCGAAAGCCAAGCTCACGGCGCCGGGCGTGTCGAGGTCGTCCTCCATGGCCGCCCGGAAGCGGGAGAGGAGCTCCGCCGCCCGGCCCGGCCCGGTGAGCCCCGCGGCCGGTGCGCCCCCGGACGCCTCACCGGCGCCCTCCGGGCCCGGGAAGGCGGTGGGGAAGCGCTCAGCGAGCAGGTCGAGGCCCTCGAGGGACCGGGTGGCGTGGGCCACCGTCCCGGGGGTCACCTCCATGGGGGTGCGGTAGTGGGACTGCAGCACCAGAAGGCGGTAGGCCCGGCCGTCCTCCCGGGCCAGGAAGTCGGTGAGCGTGACGAAGTTTCCGAGGGACTTGGACATCTTCTCCCCGGCCACCTCCACGAAGGCGTGGTGCATCCAGTGCCGGGAGAAGTCCCGTCCCCATGCCACCGCCTGGGCCCGCTCGTTCTCGTGATGGGGGAACTTGAGATCCAGCCCTCCCGTGTGCAGGTCGAAGCCGTCCCCCAACAGGTCGAGGGACATCACCACGCACTCGGTGTGCCAGCCCGGCCGCCCCGGTCCCCATGGGGACGGCCACGCCGGCTCGTCGGGCTTGGACTTCTTCCAGAGGGCAAAGTCGACCGGTGACCGCTTCCCCGCCACCTCCTCGACCCGGGCGCCGGCGCGGAGCGAGTCCAGGGGCTGCTGGGCCAGGAGCCCGTAATCGGGCACGGACTCGGCGGAGAAGTAGACGCCGTCCGGCAGCTCGTAGGCCACGCCCCGGGCCTGGAGCTCACCCACCAGCTCCACCATCTGCGGCACGTACTCGGTCGCGTGCGGGACGTGCTTGGGCCGCAGGATCCCGAGCCCGGCGGCGGCCCGCCAGTGCTCCGCCTCGTACTGCTCGGCCACCTCGTGGGCGGGACGGCCCTCCTCGCGGCCCCGCTTGATGATGTTGTCGTCGATGTCGGTGATGTTCGAGACGTGGTCGACCTCGACACCGGTCCACTCCAGATAGCGGCGGAGGACGTCATAGACGAGCAGCTGGCGGCCGTGGCCGATGTGGGGCAGGTCGTAGACCGTGGGGCCGCAGGCGTACATCGACAGCCGGCCGGGGCGGCCGGGGCGCAGCTCGACCACCGCTCCTTTTGCCGTGTCGTGGAGCCGCAGCATCCGGGTACGGTAACCCTCCCATGCGCCCGAACGTCCCCGATAAACCCGCCCTCGAGGGCCTGGAAGACAAGTGGACGCGGCAATGGGAGAGCGCGGGCACCTATCGCTTCGACCGGACGAAGACCCGGGACCAGATCTACTCGGTCGACACCCCGCCGCCGACGGTCAGCGGCGTGCTCCACGTCGGCAGCGCGTGGGGATACACGCAGGCCGACACCATCGTGCGCTACCAGCGCATGCGGGGCCGGGAGGTGTACTACCCGATGGGCTGGGACGACAACGGACTGCCCACCGAGCGCCGGGTCCAGAACTACTACGGCGTGACCTGCGACCCCTCACTCCCCTACGACCCGGAGTTCACCGCCCCCGACAAGCCGTTCAGCCCGCCCCGCGCCATCTCCCGGCCCAACTTCGTCGAGCTGTGCCACGGGCTCACCGCCGAGGACGAGAAGGTCTTCGAGGACGTCTGGAGGCGGCTGGCCCTGTCGGTGGACTGGTCCCTCACCTACGCCACCATCGACGACCGGTCCCGCCGGGTCTCCCAGCGCATGTTCCTGCGCAACCTGGCCCGAGGCGAGGCGTACTGCGCCGAGGCCCCGACGCTGTGGGACGTCGACTTCCGCACCGCCGTGGCCCAGGCCGAGCTCGAGGACCGGGAGACACAGGGGGCGTACCACCGGATCCGGTTCGCCCGGGCGGAGGGGTCCGGTCCCGCCGTGGAGATCGAGACGACGAGGCCCGAGCTGATCCCGGCCTGCGTGGCTCTCGTCGCCCACCCCGAAGACGCTCGCTACCACGACCTGTTCGGATCGGAGGTGGTCACTCCTCTCTTCGGTGTGCCGGTGCCGGTCGTGGCCCATCCCCTGGCCGATCCCGAGAAGGGCTCGGGCATCGCCATGATCTGCACCTTCGGGGACCTCACCGACGTCACGTGGTGGCGGGAGCTGAGCCTGCCCGTGCGGGGGATCGTCGGGCGGGACGGTCGCCTGCTCGCCGTCGACTGGCACGGCCCGGACTGGCCGGCGCGCGACCCGGACGCGGCGGAGCGGGCCTACGCCGACCTGGCCGGCCAGACGGTCAAGCAGGCCCAGAAGCGGATCGTCGAGCAGCTGCGCGACTCGGGAGACCTGATCGGCGATCCCCGCCCGATCACCCACGCCGTGAACTTCTACCAGAAGGGGGACCGCCCGCTCGAGATCGTGACGAGCCGGCAGTGGTACATCCGCAACGGGGCGCGGGACGACACGCTGCGCCGGGCCCTCCTCGAGCGCGGCCGCGAGCTGCGCTGGCACCCCGAGTTCATGCGTGTCCGCTACGAGGACTGGGTCAACGGCCTCAACAGCGACTGGCTGATCAGCCGGCAGCGCTTCTTCGGGGTCCCGATCCCCGTGTGGTACCCGATCGGCGCCGACGGGACCGTGGACCACGACCACCCCATGGCCGCCCAAGAGTCCGATCTCCCGGTCGACCCCGCCACAGACGTGCCGACCGGCTACTCCGCCGACCAGCGCGACGTTCCCGGCGGCTTCGCCGGCGAGCTAGACATCATGGACACCTGGGCCACCTCGTCGTGCACCCCGCAGATCGCGTGCCACTGGGAGGACGATCCCGACCTGTTCTCCCGCGTGTACCCGATGGATCTCAGGCCCCAGGGCCACGACATCATCCGGACCTGGCTGTTCGTCACCGTGCTGCGCTCCCACATGGAGCACCAGACGCTGCCGTGGAGCAACGCCTCGGTCACCGGGTTCATCTACGACCCCGACCGCAAGAAGATGTCCAAGTCCAAGGGCAACGCCATCACCCCGATGGAGCTGCTCGAGGAGTACGGCACGGACGGGTTCCGCTACTGGGCCACCAGCGTCAAGCCCGGGCTGGACGCCGCCTTCGACACCGCCCAGATGCGCGTCGGGCGCCGGCTCGCCATCAAGGTCCTGAACGCCTCCAAGTTCGTGCTCTCGAGGCTCGACGACCCGGGGGCGGTCACCGCCACCGCCGTCACCGACCCGCTGGACCGTTCGCTGCTGGCCGGCCTGGCCGAGCTGGTCGAAGGCGTCACCACCGCGTTCGAGGGCTACGACTTCGCCCGGGCGCTGGAGCGCACCGAGGCGTTCTTCTGGTCTTTCTGCGACGACTACCTGGAGCTGGTGAAGGCACGCGCCTATGGAGGCGCCGGCCCGGACGGGAACGGCCCGGGCCCGGACCCCGGAGGCACCGCCTCGGCCCGGGCCACCCTCGGCCTGGCCCTGTCCGCCCTCATACGGCTGCTGGCACCCTTCCTCCCGTTCGTGACCGAGGAGGTCTGGTCCTGGTGGCAGGCGGGCTCGGTGCACCGGGCCGCCTGGCCGGGCCCCGCCGACCTCGGGGGTGCCACCGGTGACCCCGCCGTCCTCCGGGCGGTCGCCGAGGTCCTGGGGGCCGTCCGCAAGGCCAAGAGCGAGGCGGGGGTGTCGATGCGGGCCGGGGTCGAGCACCTCCGGTTGACGGGTCCGCCCCCGCGGGTGGCCGCCTTGCGGGCCGGTCTGGAGGATCTCCGCGCCGCCGGCGTGGTGGCGGATGTGGACCTCGCCGAAGGACCGGAGAGCGTCGAGGTCCGCCTGGCACCTGGCTAGGCACCTGGCTAGGGCGGCGGGCGGGCTGGCCCCGGCTCCCATTCGGGGCTAAAGATCCTCCCCAAATCGGTCGAATAGGACGAATCTCCTATATGGGCACGGGGCAGGTAAGGAACGTGGGCTGGGGCGCGGACGGGCGCGGACCGACGCCGGCCGCGGCCAGACCTACCGGGGGCCCGCGGTTCCCCCGGCCCAGGAGGACCGTCGTGGCCGGACTGGCGGCGATGGTGATGGGCCTGATCGGCGGCGGGGCGGTGGCGCTGCCCGCCCTGGCGTCCCGGACGGCGGCGGCTCCCGGCGCTTCCTCGTCCACCACCCCGGCCCCGGGTCCGGCCCCCTCCGCCTCCGGCCAGGGGGCGCACGCCCTCTCCCGGTCCGGGAACCTTCTGACCGGTCAGACCGCGAGCTTCGACGGAGGGGTCGGGAGCTGGCTCGGCTACACCACGGGCACCTCGGTGGCCCCCAGCTCGAAGGCGCAGTCCGGCTCGGGTTCGATGATCGTGACCAGCACCCGCCGCGCCGCCGCCGAGGTGGGCTCGGGACCGCCCTCCCGGGCGATCCCTGCAACCCCAGGTGAGACGTACTCGGCTTCGATCCAGGCCCGGGCGGCCTCGACGGGAACGCAGGTGGCGGGCGTGCTGGTCTTCTACTCGTCCAGCGGGACCAGCGTCGGCTCGGCGTGGGGTCAGCCGGTGCAGGACCAGACGAGCGCCTGGACCGGGACGGACCCCGTGGTCGGCCTGGCTCCGGCCGGGACGGCGGGAGTGGTGTTCTACGTGACCATGGCCGACCTGGCGCCGGGAGCGGCGCAGTACCTCGACTCGGCCTCCGTCATCGCCGGGGGTGGCGGGGCGGCCCCGATCGTGGCGCCACTCCGCACCCAGGGCAATCGGATCTACGACGCCTACGGTCCGGTGGTGCTCCGGGGCGTCGTGATCAACGGGACCGAGCTCGGCGTCCCCGACTTCCCCACCGACTCCGAGATCGGCCGCGCCGCGGCGTGGGGCTCCAACCTCGTTCGGGTGCCCCTGAACGAATCGCTCTGGCTCAACACGTGCACCGCAGCCGCTCCGTCCAGCAGCCCGGCCTACCCCGCCCAGGTGGCCGCCGAGGTCGGCTCCATAACATCGCGCCACATGGTGGCTCTGCTCGACCTCCACTTCAACGTCACGCACGTGTGCGGGAGGTCGGCGCCGCAGGCGATGGCGGACACGGCCTACTCGCCGACCTTCTGGGAGCAGGTTGCCGCCCGGTTCGCCTCGAACCCGCTGGTTGCCTACGACCTGTACAACGACCCCCATGACATACGCGACTCGGTGTGGCTCCGGGGCGGAACTGCCACCTACGGGGGGATCCCGTTCCAGGCCGCGGGAATGCAGCAGCTGTACGACGCCGTGCGGGCCAAGGCGCCGACCAACCTCGTCTTCGCCAGCGGCAACACGTGGGGTAACGATCCGTCGAGCCTGCCTCTACAGGGCGCCGGCATCGTCGACGCGGTGCACGACTACACCTGCCAGACGCCCCCCTGCCACGCGACCGATCCCTACAACCCCTCGCCCATCCTGAGCCGGTGGACCACGGTCGAGGAATCCACCCCCGTGGCGGTCACCGAGTTCGGGTTCCCCGGCCGCTTCGACGGGACGTTCAACACCAACCTCGTCGCCGCCGCCGACCGGGCCGGCATCGGCTGGGTGGCCTTCGCCTTCGACAACACCGGTACGCCGTTCAGCCTCTTGGCCGACGGGAGCGGAGCGTACGAGCCCCTGCCCGGCGGCATGCCGGTCCTGGCCGGCCTCTCCCGGAACTGAGGGCCCTCAGGTCTGCTGGACGGTGGTGCTGGCCCCGTGGCCCGTATCGGCCTCGACCACACCGATCCGGCAGGTACCCGGCACCGCTGACGGCGTGTAGGTGATCGAAGCCTGCCC
>DASUHN010000216.1 GCA_036273495.1 Acidimicrobiales bacterium
GTTCTGGTCGAGGAGCACGACCTCGTCACCGGGTACGGCGGTGGGGTCGGTCGGGCGGTCGTCGAGGGCCGGCGGCTCGGCCGGCGCCGGCTTGCGGCAGTGGATCGGGTACTGCAGGCCCTCGACGGTGCGGTTGTAGTACCACCACCCGGAGCGCAGGGCGGGCACGGAGAGGTCGGTCTCGAGGATGCGCGCCACGATCTCGGCGTACAGACGGTCGCGCAGCCCGGCCGCGGGAGCGGTCATGGCCGCCGTGTAGGCGTTCTCCGCCTCCAGCTGGGCCGTGACGGCCGGATCGTCGCGGTCGCGGAGCCAGAACCACTCGTCGACGCGGGTGTCCCCGTGGGCGGTGATGCGGTGGGGGCGGGGCTCGGGCCGGGGGGCCTCGCTCAAGCGGTCACGCCCAGGCCGCCCGCCCACGACTCGTAGAGGGCGCTGTAGCGGCCACCCCGGCCCATCAGCTCGTCGTGGGTGCCGACCTCGACCACCTGGCCGTCGTCGACGACCGCCACCCGGTCCGCCCGCCGGGCGGTGGACAGCCGGTGGGCTATCACGATCACCGTCCGTCCCTCCATCAGTGCGCCCATGGCCTCCTCGACGGCGGACTCGGTCCCCGGGTCGAGGTTGGAGGTGGCCTCGTCGAGGATCAGCACGTCGGGGTTGGCCAGGGCCGCCCGGGCCAGCGACACCAGCTGGCGCTCCCCGGCCGACAGGCGCGAGCCGCGCTCGCGCACCTCGGTCTCGAGACCCTCGGGGAACGACGCGAAGCGCTCCAGCGCCCCGATGAGGCCCAGGGCGTCGCTGACCTCGTCGTCCGTGGCGCCCTCCCGGCCGAGCCGGACGTTCTCGCGGATGGTGCCGTGGAACAGGAACCCCTCCTGGGGCACGACGGTGATGCGCCGGCGCAGTGACCCGAGGGTGGCGTCGCGCACGTCGACCCCGCCGTAGGTCACCCGGCCCTCGGTCGGGTCGTAGAAGCGGGCCAGCAGCTTGGCCACCGTCGACTTGCCCGCCCCCGTCGGTCCGACCAGCGCCACCCGCTCCCCGAAGTCGATCTCCAGGCCGACGTTGCGCAGGACCGGCTCGGTCTCCCCGGGGCGGTACGAGAAAGTGACGTCCTCGAGGGCCAGGTGGCCGTGGGCGGGCAGGTCGACGGCGCCGGGGCGCTCGGAGATGGCGGGACGGACGTCGAGCAGGGTGTAGATCTTGAACAGGGCCGCCCCGGCCTGCTGGATCAGGTTGAACAGCTGGCTGATCTGCTGGATGGGGGTGATCAGCAGCGAGAGGAACAGGATGAAGGCCCCGACGGTGCCGACCGTGGTCATCCCGTGCACGACCATCAGCCCACCCACCCCGACGATGGCGGCGGTGGCGAACGACGTGGTGAACTCGATGATCGGGAAGTACCGGGCCGAGATGCGGACGGCCTCCACGTTGGCGTCGAGCTGCTCCCGGTTGTGGCCGCGGAAACGGCCCACCATCTGGTCCTCCCGGCCGAAGGCCTGGATCACCCGCACCCCGCTGATCGACTCCTGGAAGGTCGACAGGGTCTGGCCGATCCGGTCGCGAACGGTCAGGTAGGCGGCGTTGGAGTCCCGCCGGAAGCGGCGGCTGGCGCGGATCACCCACGGCAGCAGGGCCATGCACACGAGGAACAGGAGCGGGGACAGGACCAGCATCACGACGATCGAGGTGACGAACAGCAGGGAGCTCACCACGAAGACCAGGAGCCCCTGCTGCACGAGCATCTCGAGGGCGTCGATGTCCTGGGTCATGCGCGAGACCAGCTTCCCGGTCTGCTCGGTGTCGAAGAACGACATCGACAGGGCCAGGATGTGCCCGAAGACGCGGTTGCGGAGGTCCCGCAGGAACGACTCCCCGACCCGGTTCACCATCAGGATCTGGGCCCGCTCGCTCACCGCCATCACGGCGGCGGTGAAGATGTACACGAGGGCCGCCCCCTCGATCACCCCGACGTGGACGTGACCGGGCCTGATCCCGTGGTCGATGGCGAAGCGCAGGAGCAGCGGGCCGGCCTCGGTGCACACGGCGTAGATCACCAGCACCAGCACGGCGGCCAGGAGGGCCCGGCGATACGGTCGCAGGAGCCGGGCCGTCCGGCGCACCACCTGGGTGGCCTCGGCCGTGCCGATCCGGTCCTCCTCCTCGAGGGCGGACGCACCCCACCAGCCCCCGCCGCCGCCTCCTCCGCCCCGCATCAGGCCGGCACCTCCTCGGCCCCGGCCAGATGGGCCCGGGCCACGTCGATGGCCGCCCCCTGGGCCAGTACCTCGCGGTAGCGATCGTTCCCGGCGGCCAGCGACTCGTGGGTCCCTTCAGCGACGATCCGGCCGCCGTCGACCAGCACCACCCGCTGGGCCAGGGCGATCGTCGCCGGGCGGTGGGCGATGACGATGGTCGTCCGCCCCGTCATCACCTGGGTCAAAGCGTCGCGGATCTCGTGCTCCTTGGTGGCGTCGACCGACGAGGTGGCGTCGTCGAGCACCAGGACGCGTGGGTCGGCCAGGATGGCCCGGGCCAGGGCCAGGCGCTGGCGCTGGCCCCCCGACAGCGACAGGCCCCGCTCCCCGAGCATGGTGTCGTAACCGCCGGGCAGGTCGGAGATGAACTCGTGGGCCCCGGCCAGCTCGGCGGCCCGCACCACCCGCTCGAACGGAGTGTCCGGCTCGGCGAAGGCGATGTTCTCGGCCACGCTCGTCGAGAACAGGAAGGTGTCCTCGAACACGATGGCCACCGCCCGGCGCAGCCGGCGCAGCTGGACGTCCCGGATGTCGGCGCCGTCGAGGGTGACCCGCCCTGACTCCGGGTCGTAGAACCGGGCCAGCAGGCGGGCCACGGTGCTCTTGCCCGACCCGGTGGCGCCCACCAGCGCCACCGACTCCCCCGGGCGGATGACCAGGTCGAGGCCGTCGAGCACGGGGCGGCCGCCCTCCCCGTAGGAGAACGACACCTGCTCGAAGCGGACCTCGCCCTGCCCATCCGGAAGGGGCCGGGCGTGGGGGTCGTCGTAGATCTTGGGGTCGGCGTCGAGGATCTCCTTCACCCTCTGGGACGAGGCGACCGCCCGCTGCGCCTGGGCAATGATCTGCCCCACCATCTGCAGCGGCCCCACGAGCATGACCACGTAGAGGTTGAACGCCACCAGGTCCCCGAGACTCAGGCGGTGGTGGGCGACGGCCACCCCGCCGTACCACAGGACGAACGCGAGCGACAGGGCCGGGAGCACGTCGAGCAGGGGGTTGAAGAAGGCCCGGATCCGGGCCAGGTCGATGATCCGGTCGTAGATGCGGTCGGCCTGGACGGCCAGCTGGCGGGCCTGGGTGCTCTCGGCCCCGAAGCCCTTCACCGCCCGGATCCCGGTGACGGTCTCCTCGACGACGGTGGACAGACCGGACAGCTCGTGCTGGAGGGTCATCGACACCGGGTGGATCCGGTTCGAGTAGCGCTTGGCCGCCAGGTTGAGGATCGGCAGCGACGCCAGGGCGATCAGGGCCAGGGTGGCGTTGATGTAGAAGAGGATCGCCGTCACCGACAGGATCGTCAGGATGTTGGCGATGGTGATGGGGATCATCACCACGAACTGGTTGATCTGCTGGAGGTCGGTGGCGGCCCGGGCCATCAGCTGGCCCGTCTGGGCGTGGTCGTGGAACCGGAAGTCGAGGCGCTGGAGGTTGCCGAACATGTCCTCGCGCAGGTCGGTCTCGACCCGGTACGCCACCGCGAAGGCGAGGTAGCGCCGGATCCCGGAGCAGGTGGCCGACAGGCCGCCGAGGAGGAGGATGGCCACTCCCCACCAGGCCAGCTCGCTCAGGTGGTGGTGGTCGGGCTGGTGCCGGTTGGACTGGGCCAGGCCCTGGACGAGGTTGATGGCGCCGGCGGTCAGCAGGGGGATGGCCACCCGCAGGACCGTCCAGAGCTGCCCGGCCAGGACGCCGAGGGCCACGAGGCGGCGGTTGCGGCCGGTCATCCGGGAGAGGAGCCGCCACCCCTCTCTCGGCGTGGTCCCGCCGGCCTCCTGCTGCTCGTCGTCGGCCCTCTCCGAGCCGTTCCTGGCGGCTGCACCGTCTGCGGACACCCCGGGAGTCTATTTACTTCGAGGGTCGAACCTTCCCGGTTTCCCGGGCCCCGGTTGGGCTCCGCCGGGGGGGAAGGGGGGCCGGGGGGGATTTGTTACTATCGCCATAGGGGAAATTCCCCCACGACGGACGCCTCCAGGGGGAGGGAACGCAGCCCATGGCCATCCAGGAACCACTCGACCTAGGCCGGTACAAGCTGGGCTGGAGCGACGCCGAGGACTACGTCTTCAAGCCCAAGAAGGGCCTCTCCGAGGACATCGTCCGGGAGATGTCCTGGATGAAGGGGGAGCCCGACTGGATGCGGGACTTCCGCCTCAAGTCCCTCAGGCACTTCGAGCGCCGGCCCATGGCGCCCTGGTTCGCCGACCGGATGCCGGACCTGGACTTCAACGACATCTACTACTACATCAAGCCCACCGACAAGCAGGTCAACGCCTGGGACCAGCTGCCCGACTCGGTCAAGGCCACCTACGAGAAGCTGGGCATCCCCGAGGCCGAGCGGAAGTATCTGGCAGGCGTCACGGCACAGTACGAATCGGAAGTCGTCTACCACCGCAACCGGGAGGACCTGGAGGCGCAGGGTGTCCTGTTCAGCGACATGGACACCGGGATCCGGGAGTACCCCGAGATCGTCAAGAAGTACTTCGGGACCCTCATCCCGCCCAACGACAACAAGTTCGCGGCGCTGAACTCGGCGGTGTGGTCCGGTGGCTCGTTCATCTACGTCCCGCCCGGCGTCAAGGTCGACATGCCGCTGCAGGCGTACTTCCGGATCAACGCCGAGAACATGGGTCAGTTCGAGCGGACCCTGATCATCGCGGACGAGGGTGCCCAGGTGCACTACATCGAGGGCTGCTCGGCTCCGGTGTACACGACCGACTCCCTGCACTCCGCCGTCGTCGAGCTCGTGGCCCTGCCGGGATCACGCATCACGTACACGACCATCCAGAACTGGTCGAACAACGTGTACAACCTCGTGACGAAGCGGGCGCGGGCCGAGGCCGAGGCCCGCGTCGAATGGATCGACGGGAACATCGGCTCGCGGCTCACTATGAAGTACCCGTCGGTGTACCTCATGGGTCCCAAGGCGTCGGGCGAGGTCCTCTCCGTGGCCTACGCCGGGCCCGGCCAGCACCAGGACGCCGGGGCCAAGATGATCCACGCCGCGCCGGAGACGACGTCCACCATCATCTCGAAGTCGATCTCCAAGGACGGTGGGCGCACCTCGTACCGGGGTCTCGTCCGGGTCGAGGAGGGAGCCGAGAACTCCAAGAGCTTCGTGCGCTGCGACGCCCTGATGCTCGACGACGAGAGCCGGTCCGACACCTACCCGTACATGGAGGTGGCGGAGGAGGACGCCCGCATCGGCCACGAGGCCACGGTCTCGAAGGTCGGGGACGACCAGCTCTTCTATCTGATGAGCCGGGGTCTCTCCGAGCAGCAGGCCATGGGCATGATCGTCAACGGCTTCATCGAGCCGATCACCCGGACCCTGCCGATGGAGTACGCGGTGGAGTGGAGCCGCCTGATCGAGCTGCAGATGGAGGGCTCGGTCGGCTAGGCCGTCCGGGCCGGGTCGCTCAGGCGGGCTCGTACAGCTCCGTCTCACGGTCGCGTCCTCTGAGCAGGCGCGAGCCGCAGTGTCGCCAGCGCCCGCCCTCGTCTCCCGAAGCATTGACGACTGCGCCGCTGGCGAGGACCCGGGCCGGGGTCTGTTTCGCCTCCTCGCTCAGACGGGCCGCCTCGTTCACGGGATCCCCGATGACCGTGTACTCGTACCGGTCCTCGGCCCCGATGTTGCCCGCCACCACCGACCCGCTGGAGATCCCGGTCCCGGCGTCGAAGCCCGGGTGACTCCGGGCCAGGGCCTCGATCTCGCCCCGCAGCTTGCGGGCCGTTCGCAGGGCGGCGGCGGCGTGGTGGTCATGACCAGACGGGGGTCCGAACACACAGAGGGCGGCGTCGCCTTCGAACTTGTTGACCCAGCCACCCTCCTCGCCCGCACAACGCACGACGGCCGAGAAGAACAGGTTGAGCAGGTCGACCACCTCGTGGGGAGCGAGGCTCTGGGCCATGCCCGTGGAGCCGATGAGATCGACGAACAGCACACTGGCGTCCCGGAGCTCGCCACCCATGGCGCTCTCGTCGCTCAGGGCCAGGCGGGCCACCTCCAGCCCGACGTGGCGGCCGAACAGGTCCCGGATCCGCTGCCTCTCGGCCAGTGCGGTCACCATCCGGTTGAAGCCGGCCTGGAGCAGACCCACCTCACCGCCATCGTCGACTCTGACCTCCACGGTGAGGTCCCCGTCCTCGACCTGCCGCTGCGAGCGACGCAGGACGTGGATCGGATCGACGACCGAGCGTGACGCGATCATGGTCAGGCCGAAGCCCACGGCCAGGGCGATGGCGCCGACGATCAGCACCGGCACGGCCAGCCCGGCACGCTGGCTCGCCGATAGACCGGCCGGGGCGGCGACGATGACGATCACGGGAACCCCGGCCCCCAGGGCCCAGGTCAGCAGCAGGCGGCGCTGGAGGCCGATGCGCCCGCCCCGCCCGGTCGCCTCCCCCGCCAGGGCCAGGGCGAAGATCGGGCGGTTGTAGCGCTCGAGGAGCAGGAACGAGACCGCCGAGCTCGTCAGGCCCCCGAGGGCGATACCCAGGGCGGTGCGGAGGGAGTAGGCGACGTCGTTGCCGAAGCCGAGGTTGAGACCCAGGAAGAGGGCCGACCCACCCAGCCACCAGGCCAGGATGCGACGGGCCAGCACCCACGGGTAGTCGAACACCTCGCCGACCTCGGCCGGCTCGGGCTCCCGGCGCTGGCCGATCCAGCCGAACGACCGCTCGAGCCGGCGCCGGTTCAGGCCGTCCTCGACCAGCACGGCCAGGGCGAGGTAGACGACGAGGACCACGGCCGGCAGGACGTTGTTGCGGACGAAGCTCGGCGCGTTGAAGCTCGATGCGGGCAGGCCCACCACCACGGCTTCGAGGGCGACCAGGGCGGCGCCGGCCACGTTGGCGGCGATGATGACCAACCGGATCCTGACGTCGCGCTGGAGAGCTTCGGCTTCGGACCACAGGTCCTCCGCCGGAGGCGACTCGGGTCTCACGGACACCGGGCTGATCGTACGTGGGCCGGGACCGGACCACTCGGGACCGCGGCGGGGGCCGCCCCGGCGTCAGGTCAGGACGAAGCCCTCGTACCCGGCGGCGACAACCTCTTCGCACTTCTGGCGGTAGGCCGGGAGTCCGCCGACGTACGGCATGTGGAACCGCTTCTTGCCGGCCACGTTGGCGCCGACGTACCAGGAGTTGCACGCGTCGGACGCCCGTACCAGCCCGGTGACGATCGACGTGGCGTGGTCGACCCAGGCCTCCTGGGCCTCGCGAGAGGCCTCGATGCTGCGCCGATCGTGGTCACGCAGGTAGACCAGACAGTCGGTGATCCAGTCGACGTGCTGCTCGATGGCCACCATCATGTTGGTCAGGACCGAGGGACTCCCCGGGCCCGTGATCGTGAACAGGTTCGGGAAGCCGGCCACTTGGAGCCCCAGGTAGCTGCCCGGGCCCTCGGTGCTCCAGAACTCCTGCAGCGACCGACCCTCCCGACCACGCACGTCGATCCGGTTGAGGGCTCCCGTCATGGCGTCGAAGCCGGTGGCCATCACGAGGACGTCGAGGTCGATGCCCCTCTTGTCGGTGTGGATCCCGGCCGATCGTACCTCCACGATCGGCTCGCGGCGGAGATCGACGAGGGTGACGTTGTCGCAGTTGAAGGACGCGAAGTAGCCGATGTCGAGGATCTGGCGCTTGCAGCCCAGCGGGTAGTGCGGGATCAGGGACTCCGCCACGTCGGGATCCTTGACCTCCCTGCGCACCAGCTCGCCGTACAGCTCCGTGCCGGCCCGGTTGGCCTCCAGGTCGAACATGACGTCGGCCCACGCCCCCGGGGCGGTCCAGCCCAGGTCCTCTAGCACGGCCAGGCGCTCCTCCCGCGGGGTGTCCAGGATCCGGCGGGACGGGGGTGTGATGCCCTCGAAGGAAACGGCTCCGAAGCTCACCAGCCCGGCGTAGGCGGCACGCTGACGGCGGCGCAGTCCGTCGTAGTCGGCCTTGACGGCGTCGAGCTCGCCGGGTTGCAGCGGCCGGTTGTTGGCCGGCCGGGTGTAGGCGGCGGAGCGCTGGAAGACGTAGAGGTGCTCGGCCTGCTCGGCGATGACCGGGATGGACTGCACCCCGGACGATCCCGTTCCCACCACCCCGACGCGGAGGTCGGTGAAGTCGAAGCCCTCCTTCGGGAACCGGTTGGTGTACAGGGTCGCGCCGGTGAACGACGACAGCCCCGGGATGTCCGGTTCCAGAGGAGCGGACAGGCAACCGGTTGCGGCGATGACCCACCGGGCCACGAAGCGGTCGGGGCCGTCCGTCTCGACCGACCAGCTGGCGTCGGCCTCGTCGTAAGTGAGAGTCGTGACGCGGGTGTCCAGCTGGATGTCCCGGCGCAGGTCCAGCCGGTCGGCCACGAAGTTCAGGTAGGCCTCGATCTCGGGCTGGGCCGGCATGAGCTCGGTCCACTCCCACTCCTGCTCGATCTCCTTGCTGAAGCTGTAGGAGTACTCGATGCTCTGGACGTCGCACCGGGCCCCCGGATAGCGGTTCCAGTACCAGGTGCCACCGACCCCGTCACCCTTCTCCAGGGCCCGGACCGAGAACCCTCTCTCCCGCAGGAGATGGACGGCATAGAGCCCGGCTACGCCCGCTCCGATGACGATGACATCGAATCGTCGAGGTGCCGCCATGGCCGGCATCGTACCGGGAACCACCCGGGGCCGACCGGGGAAGAATCCGACTTCCCGCTCCGGCCCGATCTTTCGGGTCTGGGGCCCAGCCAGCAGCATCAGGAGGAACCATGCGACCAACCAGAGTGATGGCCAACCTGTCCGTGCCGGACATCACCAAGGCCCGGGAGTTCTACGCGGACTACCTCGGGCTCACGACCGAGGCGTTCAACCTCGGCTGGGTGACCCGCCTCGAGTCTCCGGACGGCCGGGCCGCCGTGCAGCTGGTCACCCGGGACGCCACGGCTCCGTATGACTCGGTCGTCTCCGTGGCCGTGGGCGCCCATGTGGACGAGGCGTACGAGGAGGCGCGTCGCAGGGGATACGAGATCGTCCATCCGCTGACGACCGAGGAGTGGGGGGTCCGGCGGTTCTTCGTCCGGGCGCCCGACGGCAACGTGATCAACGTGGTGAGCCACTCCGACGACTGAGCCGGGCGGCCCCGGATGCCCGGATGACGGCGGCCCCCGCGGCCGCCGTCATCATCGGCATGGGTCACGCCTCCGGAAGCTCGGCGAAGCGCCGCTTGGCGTCCCGGTACCAACCCATTCCGGCGATGGGATGGCGCCACCTTCCCTTCATCGCCTTCAGGGCGTCCTCATGGGCATGGTCGCCGCCGGCCACCACTTCCTTGAGGTGCCGGTCCTGGGCCTTGATGACGTCGTCAGCCGAGCTGCCCCGGTGAGCAAGGTCGCAGGGACCGCCCAACTCCTTGCAGGTCATCGTATTCAACGGTTCCTCCTGGTCGGTAGGTGTTCTGTTCCAGTACGGCCAGATTGACGCGCCGGCGGCCCCGGATGTGACAGGCCGGTCACAGATCAGCGGTCTGGTGCGTCATAAGGGGCATGACAGCGAGAATGGACAACCCAGCCCAGCACCTGCCCGACGCGATGAAGGGGATCCAGTCCCTCATCAAGGCGGCCCACGGCGCCGGGGTGCCCCGGACCACCCTGGAGCTGGCCCACCTCCGGGCCAGCCAGGTCAACGGATGCAGCCCCTGTGTCTACAGCGGGGCCATCAGCGCCAAGAAGGCGGGGGAGAGCGACGAGCGCCTCTTCGCCGTGGCGGCCTGGCGGGAGACGGACCTGTTCACCGCGGCGGAGAGGGCCGCTCTGGCCCTGGCCGAGTCGATGACCCGCCTGTCGGACCGGGAGGATGCGGTGCCCGACGCGGTATGGGACGACGCCGCTCGGCACTTCGACGACAAGGAGCTGGCCGGCCTGGTCCTCTGGATCGCCACGACCAACCTGTTCAACCGGATCAACGCCGCCACGAGACAACAGGCCGGCACCGTCTGGTGAACGAGAAGACGATGCACGTCAACCCCGGCGGCCACGTGCAGATCCCGCTGTTCGAGCGGGACGCCTACGAGGCCTTCTTCGCCCGCCACCTGGGGCGCCCCGCTCAGCCTCCGGGCTGAACGTCCAGCTCGAGGTAGGAGGGCCCGGCCGGGGAGCGCTCGAGGGTGTAGACGCCGCCGGCGAGGTTGGCCGCCTCCGGTGCCGTCGGGCTGAGGTGGGGGCTGTCGGCGGTGCTGATGGTCACGCGGATGGAGTGGCCGGCGGCGATGGTGGCGAGGGTCGGGAAGATCTCGACGTCGTAGCGGGTGAGCTGGCCCGGCCCGACCGCCCGCGATGAGCCCTCGGTGTACGGGTGGTAGGGGATGAGATAGCCGCCCCCGGGTGTGGCCCAGCTCCGGGTGGGGTCGACGGCCCGCAACGATCCGAGCAGAGCGCCCTCGGTGAGGGGGGTGGCGGTGCCGTCGGGGGCCACGTCTTCCACCTCGACCACCCACTCCGTGTCGGCCGAGGTGGCCGAGGCGTACAGGGTGGCCGATAGCGGCCCGGCGATGCGCTCCGGATGGGGGAGGGGAGCCGAGGTGTAGGACGCCGACGTGGCCGGGTTGTCGGCGGACGGCGCGTCGTTGGCCGCGCACGGAGCGGTGACGCCCACCGCGGCCGAGGGAATCGACAGCGCTCCCATCGACCACTGGTCGACGGGCCGGCTGCACGGGCTGTCGGTGCCGGTCCAGGCGAGGGTGTCTGCTCCTGCCGAGGCCGACGTCGGTGCGCCCGTTGTGAGCCGGCCCGCCCCCAGGTAGAGCCGCTGGGGGGTGGCACCGGTGAACGGGTAGGTCGTGGTCTCGTCCCAGCTGGAAGTGCCGAGGTCGAAGTAGTGCAGCGGCGTGGGCGTGGAGCCGACGCCGGTCTGCTCCCCCTTGAGCCACTGGTCGAACCAGGCCAGCTCGAGAGCGTCGACGTCGACGGAGGAGCCGTTGAGGTGCTCCCACGGGCCGTCGATCAGCTGGTAGCGACCGGTCACCGGCTGGCCCCGCACCATCGGCACAGCAGCGGGCCGGTGGTCGTAGGCGTTCTGGAACCCGGCGTAGTTGAGGGGCTCGCCCCGCTGGAACAGGTCGAACTCACCGCCCACGAGGTAGGCCGGGATGCCGTTGGCGACGATGGCGGAGAGGAGGCTGCCGGGATCGCGCGCCTGCCAGTACTGGCCGTCGTATGCGGTCGGCCCGCCGGCGAGCGTCTCGGCCGAGAACCCCACGTGATAGCTGGCCGTGCCGGCGACGTGGTCGGCCTCCACGCCCGCGACCTGGCCCGCCCCCCCGGCGCTACCGGGAGGGTTGCCGGCCGCGTCGGACAATGGATACGCCAGGTTGGCCCCGCCCGTCAGGCCGAGGTAGGCCTCGTCGAACTCGCTGTCGATCAGCCCGCCCATGAACGAGGTGTCGCGGTAGATGTCGTTGGCGGCCACCATGGGGAAGATGGCCTTGAGCGGCGACCGCGGGCCGATGTTCCCGGCCACCAGGAGCTGGTTGATCCCGAGGTAGGAGGGGCCGTAGGTGCCGACCCGGCCGCTGGAGTGGGGCAGCCGGGCCGCCCAGTTCACGAGGGTGATGCTGTCGGTGGTCTGCACGGGATCGAAGATCCCCCAGCTGCCGCCGGAGTCGCCCGTACCCCGCACGTCGGCGACGACCTCGATGAAGCCCCGCTGGGCGAGATAGTTGTTGGTCCCGCCGGTGGCCGCCCCGGCCCCCGGCTGCTGGGCGCTGCCGGGGGCGCTCGAGCCACCGCTCCCCTTCCCGTAGGGGGGCTGGGTCAACAACACCGGGAAGGGCCCGGCCGCGATCTTCCCCGTCTTCGGGTCGGTCGGGTAGATCACGTTGGCCCGGAGCACGGTGCCGTCGCTCATCGTCACGGGGAGGTCGTTCTGAGAGGTGGTCCCGTAGACGGCCTTCTCGGGCACCCACCGGCTGCCCGGGGCGAAGCTGGCGGCCACCACGCCGGCGGGCAGCTCGGGGTCCAGTGCCGCCGCCCCCTGGGCGCCCGACCCGGCCGCCCGGGCGGCGCCGGCGGAAACCAGCGTCAGCCCGAGGGCGGCGACCAGCCCACGACGAAGAGAAGACGGCACCTGACCTCCGGGACCCGACGACCGTGACGACCTGCGGTACTGGGTTCGGCGCCCGGCCGGCCCCCTCCTCCCCGGTCCCCTGGTCAGCCCCTCGAGAGCGCGGCCTGGACCAGGCCGACCAATACGGGATGGGGGCGGGACGGGGACGACCCCAGCTGAGGCTGGTAGAGCGTGGCCAGGAAGAAGGGATGGTCACGCCGTTCGACCGCACGGGCCTCGGTCGTGTCATCGGTGGCACTGACAACGAGCCCGGACGCTTCGAGGTGACCCCGGAAGGCGGGGTTGAGGCCGTAGCTGCAGGTCGTGCGCTCGGTGATCCGGTCGGCCCCGCCGTGAAGATCGTGCAGCCGCGTGCCCGGACGGATCCGCAGGTTCACGTCCAGACCGTCGAGCGAGCAACTCAGCAGCGACACGACCTCGGTCCCGGGTGCGCCGTACTCGGCATGGACGGCGTCTCCGATTCCCATGACGTTCCGGGCGTGCTCGACCAGCACGTGCTGGAACCCGCCTCACGTGCCGACGAGCGGGACCCCCCGCTCGCGGGCGGCGCGGATGACCCCGATGACGCCGTCCGCGTTCTCGTAGGGGCTGCCGGGACCCACGACGATCCCGTCGAACCTCTCCGCGACGAACGGGTCGATCCGGCTGGTCGCGAGCTCGGTCAGCGGAAGATCGCACGCCAGGCGATCGAGTGCATGGCGCAGAGCGGAGATGGTGGCGTCGGCGTAGCGACCGGCCACCTTCCGATCGAGCAGGACCACCAATCCGCTGCCCATGCCGACGAACCTACCGGCGGGGACCCGCCGGAGCGCTCCATTCGATACGTGGCGGCCTCACCGCCGCGCAGAGCGGCCAGCCCTTGTCGTCGGTGAGCCCCAGCCGGCCGAGGAGGATGCCGTGATCGCATGCCGACGCCATGACGTCGGTGGGGACGGCGTCGAGCCGCAGCTTGGCCCGGCGGAACATGCGGAAGGTCCCGGGTTGGACCGCTCCCCACGTGATGTAGACGAAGCGTTTGCCCGGGGAGCCCTGGATCTGAGGACCGCGCAGATCCGGCGCCGGAGGAGGCGCGACCACATCACAGGTCAGGTCCCAAGCCGCGGCGTCGGCATCGGCTGCGACCAGGCCGAAGAGGTCCTGCTGCCCCTTGCGGCCCTGGACGGCCACATGGATGTTGTGATGGCCGCCGGGGAAGTCGGGCTCCGGCCCGCAGGTGCGGCCCGGCAGGTCGTAGCCCTCGACCCGGATGATCACCGCTCGATGATCGTTGATCGGGCCGTGTCCGTCGATAGCGGGCCGACCCCGTCAGGGAAGATGGGCCGGATCAATCGAGGCGGCGGAGGAAGACATCGATCGTGGGCTTCGACGAGCTCGTGGCGGAGGGTCAGGCCGAACCCACGGCGGGCTGGGACTTCTCCTGGTTCGAGGGCCGGGCCACCGAGCAGCGCCCCTCCTGGGGCTACGCCAACCAGCTGGGACATCGGGTGGCCCGGTCCACCGCCGTGCTGGACGTCCAGACCGGGGGCGGAGAGGTCTTCGGCGAGGTCCTCGACCGGGTCGGGCCTCCCGCGGTGGTCGCCGCCACCGAGTCCTGGGCGCCCAACGTCGCCCGGGCCCGGAACCGGCTGCGCCCCTTCGGGGCCGAGGTGGCCGAGGTGGCCGATGAGGCCGTCCTGCCCTTCCCCTCCGCCCGCTTCGACCTCGTGGCAAGCCGGCATCCCACTGTCGTGATCTGGGACGAGATCGCCCAGGTGCTGAGGTCCGGCGGGTCGTACTTCTCCCAGCAGGTGGGGTCGGGCTCGAACCGGGAGCTGACCGATTTCATGTTGGGCCCGCAACCGGTGTCGGGGCGGCGTCCGGACAGCTCGGGCTGGCCACCCCCGGCGGGCGAGGGTTGAGCCCCCGGCCCCTAGCGGGGCGCCAGGGCCCGAAATAGAGTCCATTCCACTTTGGCCCGCCAGGAGGCGAAAAATGACCGTAGACGCGCCGTCTGTCGACTCCGCCGCACCGGGTCTGGCCGGCGGCCACCACGTGGTCATCACGGCCGACAGCCATGCCGGCGCCAGCCACGCCCAGTACAGGGAGTTCCTCGAGAGCGAGTACCTGGAGGACTTCGACGCCTGGCGGAACCGGTACCAGAACCCCTACCGGGATCTGGCACCCGGTGACGACCGCCGGCTGCGGAACTGGGACAACGACATGCGCAACTCCCAGCAGGACGCCGACGGCGTGGTGGGGGAGGTCATATTCCCCAACACCGTCCCGCCGTTCTTCCCGGGCTTCGTGCTCTTTGCCCCTCCTCCCAACCCGGAGGACTACGAGCACCGCCTGGCCGGCATCCGGGCCCACAACCGCTGGCTCGTCGACTTCTGCGCCCAGTTCCCCAACCGGCGCGTGGGCCTGGGTCAGATCTTCCTCAACGACGTCGACGACGCCATAGCCGACGCCAAGTGGATCAAGCAGAACGGGCTCAAGGGGATCCTGATCCCACCGGTCCCGCCCGACGCCCACGGGTACATCCGGCCCCTCAACGACCCGGAGTACGACCGCCTGTGGGCCGTCTGCGAGGACCTCGACATCCCCCTCCACACCCACGGAGGCACCGGGTCCCCGGCGTACCCCCGCTTCCCCTCCTCGACCATCCTCCACATCTCCGAGCTGGGCTTCTACTCCCAGCGCACCCTGGTGTGGATGATCCTGGCCGGGGTGTTCGAGCGGTTCCCCCGCCTCAAGCTGGTCCTGACCGAGCAGGGGTGCTTCTGGCTGCAGGAGATGGGACAGCGCCTCGACGGCCTCATCCGCAACGTCAAGCAGGGCAGCCAGGGGGAGCTGCGCTTCACCGCCGACATGGCGCCGCCCCGCATGGCCAGCGAGTACATCCACGACAACGTGTACCTCGGGGTGAGCATGGCCGGACCGTGGGACGTGGCCAGCCGCAACGTCGTGGCCGAGGGCCACTGGATGTGGGGCAGTGACTACCCCCACGACGAGGGCACGTACCCGTTCAGCAAGGAGCACCTGCGGGTGAGCATGCAGGGCCTGTCCCCCGAGGAGCGCAACCAGCTGCTGGCGGGCAACGCCGCCGCCCTCTACGGGTTCGACCTGGGCGCCCTGGCGGGGGAGGCCGAGCGCTTCGGACCGAGCGTCACCGAGCTCGACACCCCGCTCGAGCAGCTCCCCGACGGAGCCAACCAGGCCCTGGCGGGCCTGTTCAGCGGGACCCGGGATCCCAGGCGCCAGATGATGGTTGACTGACCACAGGGACCCCGTGGCGCTCGCCTACGTCGCCGCGACCGTTCCCGGCGGGGCGGATGGCTCTCCCCCGATAGCCGGGGAGTGGCTCCGGCTCCGCGGGGCCACGTCAGTGGGATGGGCCAGCGACGAGTCGGCCGTGGTCCTGGCCGGAGCGGATCCCACCGAGCTGGGCGCGGCCGCCACCGGGGCCGGGAGTCGTGACGCCCGCCCGTTGGCGCCGACGGCCCGCCCCACCGACCACCCCCCGGCCGTGGCGGCCGGCGTCGTGGCCCTGCGCTGGTTCGACCTCGCCGCCGCCGACTGGGACGAGTTCCTGGACCTGTCCGTCGGGGCCTGGCCGGCGTTCGAGTCCAGCTTCGACGCCACCATCCTGGGGCTGTTCCGGGCCACCGACGTCGAGGCGCCGGATGCCACGGCCCTGCTCGTGACCCACTACGCCTCGTTGGCGGTGTGGGAGGAGTCCCGGACCGTGCTCGCGGCCCGGAGCGGCTCGCTGGCCAACTCGGGCCGGCGGTTCCTGCGGCGCCACGAGATCACGCGCCGGTCGGTCGTCCGCATCGGCCGGCCGGTGTAGAGGCCCGGGAGCGGCCTTCCGCCGGCTCCCCGGCACCGATCAGTCCGGCCGCTGCGGCACCACACAGAAGGCGCCCTCGGAGAACCCGGCGGAGCGCACGCCCAGGGCCCGGTTCAGGCGGGCGCGGTGGTTCTCCCACGCCACCATGGCGGCGATCTCGGTCAGCTGGCCCCGGGTGAGGTGCCGGAGCAGCTCCTCCCGCAGCTCCTCCCGCACGTCCGCCGGCGTGCGGCACATGGCCACCGTGAGGTCCAGCACGAGGCGGTCCACCTCGGAGAAGAGGTCGGACTGGCGGTAACGGGGGACGGCGGCCATCTCCTCGTCGGTGATCCCCATCTCCCTGCTCACGGCAGAGCCGATGTCAATTCAGAACGGGCAGCCGATGAGCGACGACGCCATCAGCTGCGCCAGCAGCTTGTGCCGGGTCTCGGCGCGCGAGCTGACGATCAGGGCGCTCTCGTATCCCCCGATGGCGGCCAGCAGGGCGGGCCGGCGGACCAGCCAGCGC
>DASUHN010000217.1 GCA_036273495.1 Acidimicrobiales bacterium
ACCCGGACGCGGTCCGGGCGGCGCTCGACGCCATGGGCGCCGGTCCGGGCGGTGGCCCCGCTGACCAGGCCGACGTGTGGGTCGTGCCGGCCGGCCACCCGGTCCACGCCGCCGGCGGGTGGGTCCTCCGCCTCGAGGACGGCACCGACCGCGCCGGGCACGGACCGCTTCCGGCGTCGCTGCCGCTCGGCTACCACGATCTGGACCGGGAGGGGGCCACGGGCCCCGTCCGGGTTATCGTCACCCCGCCGGCGTGCCACCTCCCCGCCGGGCTGCGCACGTGGGGCTGGGCGGCGCAGCTCTACTCCGTGCGGTCGGAGGCGAGCTGGGGGGTCGGGGACCTCGGCGACCTCGCCGCCCTGGGCCGCTGGACACGGTCGCTGGGGGCGGGGGTGGTGCTGGTCAACCCGATCCACGCCGTGGCGCCGGGGGCGCCGCAGGAGGCCAGCCCGTACTTCCCGAGCAGCCGCTCGTTCCGTAACCCGCTGTACCTCCGGGTCGAGGAGGTCCCCGGCGCCCGCGGGGTCGCCGAGGTCGAGGAGGCGGCGCGGGCGGGGCGGGCCCTCAACGCCGCCCCGCTGATCGACCGGGACGAGGTCTGGGCGCTCAAGTCCCGCGCCCTGGAGGCCGTCTGGCGGGCGTCGGGGGCGCGGCAGGGGAGGGACGCCGGCTTCGCCCGGTTCAGCGCCCGGCGGGGGGCGGCCCTGGAGCGCTTCGCCGCCTTCTGCGCGATCAGCGAGGTGCACCCGGGCGGATGGCAGGAGTGGCCGGCGGAGCTGCACCGGCCCGACTCGCGGGCGGCGGCGTCGTTCGTGGCCGCCCACGCCGACCGGGTGCGGTACCACGCCTGGCTGCAAGGGCTGGTCGACGAGCAGCTGGAGCGGGCGGGGGCCGCGGTGGGGGTGGTGACCGACCTGGCCATCGGGGCCGACCCGGGTGGGGCAGACGCCTGGATGTGGCAGGACAGCCTGGCCGCGGGGGTCAGGGTGGGGGCGCCCCCCGACGAGTTCAACCTCTCCGGGCAGGACTGGGGCTTCCCGCCGTTCGATCCGTGGCGGCTGCGCGCCGCCCGCTTCGAGCCGTTCGTCGAGGTGGTGCGGGCCAGCCTGGCCCACGCCGGCGGCATCCGCATCGACCACGTGGCCGGCCTGTTCCGCCTGTACTGGATCCCGCCCGGTCTCGGCTCCGAACGCGGCCTGTACGTCCGCTACCCGTGGGAGGAGCTCCTCGCCATCCTGGCCCTGGAGAGCGTCCGGGCCGGGGCGTGGGTGGTGGGCGAGGACCTCGGGACCGTGGAGCCCCGGGTCCGGGAGGAGCTGGCCCGCCGCGACATCCTGTCGACGCGCGTGATGTGGTTCGAGGACGCCCCGCCGTCGGCCTATCCCGAGCGGTCGCTGGCGGTGGCGACGACCCACGACCTGCCCACGGTGGCCGGGGTGTGGACGGGCCAGGACCTGGCCGACCAGCGGGCCTGCGGCGTCGGGCCCGACCCCGGTGCCGCCGCCGGCATGAGGGACCGCCTGCAGCAGATGACCGGGCTGCCCGACGACGCCCCCGTCGGGGAAGTGGTGGCCGAGACCTACGCCCGGCTGGCCGAGGCGCCCAGCGCCGTCCTGCTGGCCGGCCTCGAGGACGCCCTCCTCGTGCCGTGGCGGCCCAACCTGCCGGGGACCGTGGCGGAGCGGCCCAACTGGTGCCGGGCCCTGCCCGAGCCCCTCGAGGCGCTGGTGGAGGACCCGCTGGCGCTGCGGCTGGCCGGCATCCTCCGCCGGGCCCGCACCGAGCCGGTCGAGGGACCGGCCGCACAGCCGACCGACGGAGAGCGCGACCCCTAGACCCCGAGCCGCTCCCGGGCCAGCTCGCGGAGCCGCCGGTAGTCGACTTTGCCGTTGGGCGCCCGGTTGACGCTGTCGATCGGCAGCACGCGACGGGGGGCCTTGTAGGCCGCCAGGCGGGAGCGGACGTGGGTGACGATCTCGTCCTCGCCCGCCTCCTGTCCCGGCCGGAGCTCGACGAGGGCGCAGATGGCCTCCCCGAAGCGCTCGTCGGGGACCCCGACGACGACGGCGTCGGCCACCGCCGGGTGCTCCTTGACCGCCTCCTCGACCTCCTCGGGGTACACCTTCTCCCCACCGGTGTTGATGCACACCGAGCCCCGCCCGAGCAGGCGCAGGGTGCCGTCCGCCTCGACCGTGGCGTAGTCACCGGGCACGGAGTAGCGCACGCCCTCGACGACGCGGAAGGTCGCCGCGCTCTTCTCCGGGTCCTTGTAGTAGCCGACCGGCACCCGGCCCCGGAGGGCCACCATGCCGATCTCCCCCGACCCGGGTGTCACGTCGCGTCCATCCTCGGTCAGCACGCGCGTGTTCTCCCCGACGAGGAACTTGGCGGTCTGCGACGTTCCCGCCGCGCTCGACAGGGAGGTGCCCATCCCGACCGCCTCCGACGACCCGAGCGAGTCGGCCAGGATCATCCCCGAGTGGTGGCGCAGCAGGCCCTGCTTGGTCTGCTCGCTCCACATCACCCCCGACGAGATGATCACGAACAACGACGAGATGTCCCATCTCCCCGGCGCGGCGTCGAGGGCGGCCAGGATCGGCTTGGCGAAGGCGTCACCGACGATCGACAACACGTTCACGCGCTCGGCCTGCACCGTGTCGAGCAGCTCGGCCACGTCGAACTTGCGGCCCTCCAGGGTCACGTCCGACCCGCCACTGGTCAGCGCGCCCATCGTCGTGAAGGCGCCGGTCCCGTGCATGAGCGGGCATGCTGGCAGGGTGACGCCCGCCGGGCCGTTGGCCAGCTCGGCGCGCAAGCCGTCGAGGCCGCGGTCCTCGGGAACCTTGCGCGGGGCGCCCGAGTTGAACAGGTAGAAGAGGTCGTCCTGGCGCCACATCACGCCCTTGGGCATCCCGGTGGTGCCGCCGGTGTACAGCATGTAGATGTCGTCCCCGCTGCGCCCCCACCGCGCCTCCACCCGGTCCCCGTGGGCGGCGGCCACGTCCTCGTAGGGCACCGCCCAATCGGGGCACGGACCGGAGCCGTCGTCGACCCACAACCAGCCCCGGATCCGCGGCAGCTTCCCGCGCAGCTCGTCGACCGTGTCGGCGAAGGCGCCGTGGAAGACGCCCGCCACCGCGTCAGCGTTGTCCCAGAGATAGTGCAGCTCGGTCGGCCCGTAGCGGTAGTTGGTGTTCACCGGGACCAGGCCCGCCTTGAAGACGGCGAACACCGACTCCATGTACTCCGGGCAGTTGTACATGTACTGCACGACCTTGTCCTGGCGCTCCACGCCCAGCCCGAGGAGCCACGCCGCCACCCCGTTGGCCCGGCGGTCGGTCTCGGCCCACGTGAAGCGCCGCTTTCCCTGCACCTGCGCCTGGGCGTCGGGGAGGGCGTCGGCCACGACCTCCCACACGTCGGCGAAGTTCCACCCGGTCGATCCCCCACTCATGGCCGGGGAGGTTACCGAGCGCGGTCGGTGCCGCCTCCCGGGACGGCAAACGCGCCCGGAGGGTGCAGCATCCGCCGCCGCCACCGGTATGGGGTCGCAAGCACGGCGCGGGGATAGTCCTCCCACATCCAGCGGGCGAAATTGGCCCGGGTCCACGCCGACAACCCGGCCGCCCGGACCGCGGCCCGGGCCCCCCGCGCCGAGCCCAGCTGGCGCGACAGCAGGGCGGCCAGGCGGTTGTCGCGGAGCAGACCGGCCGCCAGCTCGGCGGTGTAGGCGCGGGCCGCCCCCTCCGGGTCCCCGGGGCCGGCCCCGAGGATGCTGCGCGCCGCCGCGATCCCGCTCTCCAGGGCCTGGCCGATGCCCTCCCCGGTCATGGGGTCGGTGGCCCGGGCGGCGTCGCCGGCGAACAGCACCCGTCCTCCCATCCCGGTCAGCAGGGCCCGGTCCACGGTGGCGGGGATGGGCCAGGCCCGCACGGGGGCCTCGGGGCGGGCGTCCTCCCCGAGCACGGCCCGGATGTGGGGCCGGGCCAGCACCGCCTCCCACAGGGCGCCCATCGGCCCCGACCGCACGCCCGGGCGCCGGGGCACCCCGTAGCCGACGTTGGCCCGTCCCC
>DASUHN010000218.1 GCA_036273495.1 Acidimicrobiales bacterium
ATGGGCCCGGCGGGCAATGAAGGGACCTCACCTTGGGCCGAAGCCACCCAGGGTCGCCGGCTCTCACCCTCTTCACACCGGCTGTTCGGTTCGGCCATCGACCGGGCCCACTGACCGAGACTGACGTTAAGCCTCCGGCCCGTCCTTGGGAAGGGCCTTACTCAGCAGGCTCCTAGGCGCCGTCGACCTCCTCGAGCTCCTCTTCCTCCTCCCCGGCCAGGCACCAGGACGCGTGGTCGCGACCGGGCTCGGCGCCGCACTCGGCGCAGGGCTCGGCATCCAGCTCGTTGGACCGCTTGAGCGCACGCGCTTCCTCGAAGCGGCGGTGACGTCCCTTTTTCACAGGCGGCTCCCCGAACCGAACGAACGGCCTCCCGGACGACGGTCATTCTAGCGGTGGGAGGCCGGTAGCTTGACCCCGTGGCTCACCAATTCGACGTCCAGGCCATGATCGAGCGCTTCCGCCAGCGGGCCCAGGCGGTGCGGAACCGGGGCCTGCCGCCGATCGAGGGACCGGAGCGGCGCCGCTTCATGGAGCAGGCCCAGCTGGACTTCCAGGACTTCGCCATGCTGGGGGACGCCGAGGGTTCCCTCGACGAGGGGATCCTCACCCTGCGGGTGGACCTGCGCCCCCCTCCCCCGGATTGAGCGATTGAGCACCGAACCCCGGAGCGGGGGCTCCCGCTGGTGGCGGGAGGCGGTCTGCTACGAGGTCTACGTCCCCTCGTTCGGGCGGGGCCGCCCCCTCGGCGCCGACGCCGGCCTGCCCATGGCCGGGGGCCGTCCCGCGGGGGACCTGGAGGGGATCCGGGCCCACCTCGACCACCTGGCCTGGCTCGGGGCGGACGTGGTGTGGCTGACGCCGTTCTATCCCTCCCCCCTGGCCGACTTCGGCTACGACGTGGCGGACTACTGCGACGTCAACCCGCTGTTCGGGTCCCTGGCCGACTTCGACGCCCTGGTCGCGGGGGCGCATGACCGGGGCCTGCGGGTGATCGTCGACTGGGTGCCCAACCACTCCAGCTCCGCTCATCCCTGGTTCGTGGAGTCGCGCTCGTCGCGGCGCTCGCCGAAGCGGGACTGGTACGTCTGGCGGGACGGGGACCCGTCCCGGCCCCCGAACAACTGGACCGCCACCTTCGTCGGCGGGCCGGCGTGGACGTGGGACGAGGCCAGCGAGGCGTGGTACCTGCACCTGTTCCTCCCCGAGCAGCCCGACCTCAACTGGGCCAACCCCGAGGTGGAGGCGGCCATGACCGACGTGGTGCGGTTCTGGCTGGACCGCGGCGTCGACGGGTTCCGCATCGACGTCGTGCACGGGCTCGGCAAGGACCCCGCCTTCCCGGACGCCCCCGAGGACGTGGCCGCCGTCCCGTGGTCGGCCCAGAACGACCAGGAGAGCACCCACGGCATCCTCCGCCGCCTGCGCCAGGTGGTCGACTCCTACCCGGGTGAGCGGTTCCTCGTCGGCGAGGTGTTCCTGCTCTCGACGGCCAAGGTGGCCCGCTACTACGGGGACGACGACGAGCTGCACCTGGCGTTCAACTTCCCCCCGCTGTTCGCCCCGTGGGAGGAGGAGGCGTGGAAGCGGCGGATCGAGCGGGTCCAGGAGGAGCTGGAGCCGAAGCGGGCGTGGCCGACGTGGGTGCTGTCCAACCACGACAACCCCCGCCACCGGACCAGGTACGGATCGGAGGCCCGGGCCCGGGCGGCGGCGGTGCTGCTGCTCACCCTGCGGGGGACCCCGTTCCTGTACCAGGGGGAGGAGCTGGGCCTGGAGGACGCCGTCGTGGCCCCCGACCGCCAGGTGGACCCGGGTGGGCGGGACGGGTGCCGGGCCCCGATCCCGTGGGAGGCGGGGCCGGCCCACGGCTGGCCCGTGCCGGCCGAGCCCGGCGCCGAGGCGGACGAGCTGTGGCTGCCGTGGCCCCCGGACGCGGAGCGGCGCAACGCCGCCGCGATGCGGGAGGACCCGGCGTCGATCCTCCACCTCTACCGGAGGGTGCTGGCGCTCCGGCGGGGGTCTGCCGCCCTCCGCCTCGGGACCTGGGAGGAGCTGCCCGCCCCCGACGGCGTGCTGGCCTACCGGCGCCGCCACGAGTCCGACGCCCGGGTGGTCCTCGTGAACTACACCGGGGCGGCGGTGCCCGTGACCGTTCCCGGCCCCGAGGCCCTGGTGCAGGTCAGCTCACTCGGGCGCGGCGAGGGTGTCGCCTACGGCGGGCGGCTGGAGCCCGACGAGGCGGTCGTCCTCGGCTGACCCCCCGGCCGCGCCAGGCCCGGGCCCGGCCAGGGAGTCCCGGGACGCGGGCCGGTGGGAGCGCTCCTCCAGCACCAGCCCGCCCCGGCCGTCGAAGGCCAGCGCCGCCGCTCCCCCGGCCAGGGCGGCCACCTGTGCGCCGACCACCTCGTGCCGCCAGCCCTGGTCCAGGCGGGACGGGCGCCCCGACAGCAGGTCGGCCAGGTCGGCCCGGGTGGCGAGCAGGTTGGCGTCGACCTCGAGGTCGGTGGCGAGCTGGCCCACCCACGCCGCCGCCAGGGCCACCGCCGGCCGGCGGGTGCGGTCGACCGCCGCCTCGGGCGGGGTGCGCAGCTCCGACGCCGGCAGCTCCAGGCCCCGCTTTACGGCGGCGAGGACGCCGGCCTCGGTCTCCCGGCCGAGGTGGCGGCGGTCCAGGCCCCGCACCTCGGACAGCTCCTCCCGGTTCCGGGGCGGCCGGTGGGCGATCGACGCCAGGGCCATGTCGGGCAGGACGTGGCGGGCCGGGATGTCGAGCTGGGCCGCCCGGCGCTCCCGCCACGCCGCCACCTCCTGGGCCACGCTCCGGGACCGGGCCCGCAGCTGGCGGGCGTCGCGCATCTTCCACCACGCCTGCTCGGGGATGCCGGCCTGGCGCCGCCCGGCCAGCAGCTCGGCGCACTCCTGCACCGCCCACTGGCGGCGGCCCACGTCGTCCAGCCGGGCCAGCAGGACCTGGTGCAGCTCGAGCAGGTGGGCCACGTCGGCCGCCGCGTACCGGCGCTGGGGCGCGGTCAGGGGCCGGCGGGTCCAGTCGGTGAGCCGGTCGCTCTTGGGCAGGTTCCGCCCGAGGAGGGACTCGACCAGCCGGGACAGCGAGGGGGTGGCCATCCCGAGGAAGCCGGCGGCCACCTGGGTGTCGAACAGCCGGGACGGGGCCACCCCGCAGGCCAGCTCGAGGACCTCGACGTCCTGGTCCCCGGCGTGGGCCACCATCGTCCCCGGGCCCGCCAGCACCTCGGCCAGGGGCGCCACGTCGACGGCCAGGGGGTCGACCAGGACCACGCCCTCCTCCGACGCCACCTGCAGGAGGGCCAGGCGGGGGTAGTAGGTGCGCTCCCGGTGGAACTCGGTGTCGAGGGCGTAGAGCTCGAGGCCGGCCCAGCGCCGGCACAGCTCGGCGAAGCGCCCCGGCTCCTCCACCCACTCGTGCGCCCCTCCGTCGGAGGGGGCGGGCCCGGGCTCAGCCACCGTAGGACATCCGGGTGTCCTCCATCCGCAGGACAGGCGTGTCCTCGGGCCGGTTGAACCCGGCCGCCGCGACCTCCCCGGCGAACAGGGTGTGGCTGCCGGCGTCGAGGCTCCGCTCCACGCGGCAGTCGAGCCACGCCACCGCCGCCGCCAGGATCGGGGCTCCGGTCACCGCCTCGGTGTAAGGGAAGCCGTTGAGGGTCCGGGCCGCGAGGTCGGCGTCGGCCGGCTTGACGAACTTGCGGACCAGCGTCCGGTCCTCCCGGGCCAGCACGTTGAGGGAGAAGGCGCCCCCGGCCTCGATCAGCTCGTGGGTGACGGCGCCCCGCTCGACGCTGACGCCGAGCAGCTTGGGGTCGGTCGCCAGCTGGGTGGCCCAGTTGCAGGTCATCCCGTTGAGCCGGTCCCCCGCCCGGCTGCCGACGATGTAGAGACCCGATGGCATCGACCACAGGACCCGCCGGCGCAGGCGGTCGTACTCGTCCGGGTCGGCCCCGGCGGGGAACGGGCCGACGGGCCCGGCCGCCGGCTCAGGCATCGTCCGCCAGCGGCCACTCGGGGTCGAGCTGGCGCAGGAAGGTGGCGCACCGGTCGGCCTCGGACGCCTCCCCGATGGCGACGGCCGCCCGGCGCAGCCCGTCGAGGCAGCGGAGGAAGCCCCGGTTGGACGGGTGGCGGCCCCGCACGTAGCCCGAGCCCCGCCACCCGGCGGCGCGGAGGGCGTCGAGGCCCCGGTGGTAGCCGACGCGGAAGCAGGCGTAGGCCTCGACGTCGTCGCGGGCCAGGTCCCCGAGCTCGGCCCAGGCGAGGAGGAAGGTGGGATCCCCGGCCACCACCTCGGACACAGCCGCCCGGCGGCGGGCGGCGTCGCGGACCAGCGCCTCGTGGAGCCGGCGCAGGGCGTCGGGCGCGGGGGGCTCGAGGACGGTCTCCGGGGGCCGGGACCCGATGCCCACGGGGCTGTCAGACATGGTGACGACCCTAGGCTCGCCGGGGATGGCGGACTGCCGGTTCTGCGAGATCCTGGCCGGCGAGGTGGCGGCCCACCTGGTGCTGGACGAGGAGCGGGTGGCGGCCTTCCTCGACGTCCGCCCGGTGTTCCCGGGCCACGTGCTGGTCGTGCCGAGGGAGCACCACGAGAACCTGTTGACCCTCCCCGCCGACCTGGTCCCGGTCGTGTTCGGCGCCACCCGGCGGGTGGCCCGCGCCGTCCAGGGCGGCCTCGACGTCCCCGGCACCTTCGTCGGCATCAACAATACGGTGAGCCAGAGCGTGGCCCACCTCCACGTCCACGTGATCCCCCGGCGGTTCAAGGACGGGCTGCGGGGATTCTTCTGGCCCCGGCAGCGCTATGCCGACGACGCCGAGATGGCCGACTGGGCGGCCCGGATCCGCCCTGGAGTGACGGCCGCCGGCGGGGCTGGGGCCCCGCCTGGCGGAGGAGCCGGGGGGTAGGGGACCCGGCGGGATTGTGAATCGTCAGCCGAAGCGGAGCAGGTGGTGGTTGGCCTTGCCCCGGCGCAGCACGACGTAGCGGTCGCTGATCAGGTCGGCGGCGGCGATGCGGGGCTCGGGGCCGCCGGCCCGGCGGTTGTTCACGTAGGCGCCGCCCTGGTCGATGACCTTGCGGGCCTCGGACAGCGAGCTGACCAGGCCCGAGTCGCGCAGCGCCTCGGACACCAGGAGGCCGGAGCCGTCCAGGGCCGAGCGGGGGCGGGTGCTCGACGGGGCGTCGGAGAACACGTCCAGCAGGCTGGACTCGTCCAGTGACGCGATCTCCTCGGTGAACAGGACCGACGCCGCCCGCTCGGCCCGGACCGCCTCGGCCTCCCCGTGGACCAGGGTGGTCACCTCCCGGGCCAGGACCCGCTGCGCCTGGCGCTGCTCGGGGCGCTCGGCCACGGCCGTGTCGAGCTCGGCGATGCGCTCGGGGGGCAGGAACGTGTACCACCGCAGCAGCTTGGGGACCATGGCGTCCTCGCTGCGCACGAGGAACTGGAAGAGGGAGTACGGGCTGGTGCGGGCCGGGTCGAGCCAGACCGTCCCGGTCTCGCTCTTGCCGTACTTGGTGCCGTCGGGGCGCAGCAGCAGCGGCGAGGTGAGCCCGAACGCCTCGGTCCCCCGCGACCGGCGGATCAGGTCGATCCCGAGGGTGATGTTCCCCCACTGGTCGGACCCGCCCCCCTGCAGGCGGCACCCGTAGGCGTCGAAGAGGTGGAGGAAGTCGTAGGACTGCAGCAGCATGTAGCTGAACTCGGTGAACGAGATCCCCTGCTCCCGCTCGTCGAGCCGGGAGCGCACCGACTCCTTGGCGATCATCTGGTTGACGGTGAAGTGCTTGCCGACGTCGCGGAGGAACTCGATCAGGCCGAGGGAGCCCAGCCAGTCGAGGTTGTCGGCCAGGACGGCCTGGCCCGGTCCCGGGGAGAAGTCGAGGATCCCCTCCAGCTGGGCGCGCACCCCCGCCACGTTGGCGCGCACCTCGTCCTCGGTGAGGAGCGCCCGCTCCGTCTCCCGGCCGCTGGGGTCCCCGATCAGGCCCGTCCCCCCGCCCGCCAGCGCGATGGGCCGGTGCCCGGCGCCCTGCAGCCGGCGCAGCAGGAGCATGGGGATGAGGCTGCCGAGATGCAGGCTGTCCGCCGTCGGGTCGAAGCCGATGTAGGCGGTGAGGCGCTCGGCCGCCATGCGCTCCGCCAGCCCGGGGTCGGTGACCTGGTGGACCAGGCCCCGGAACTCGAGGTCGGCGAACAGCGGGGCAGGGGCCATCAGGGCAGCAGGCTAGGTTCCTGCGGCGTGTACCCCGGAGCAATTGCCCAGCAGACGCCCGACAAGGCCGCATACATCATGGGTGCCACGGGTGAGACCGTCACCTACGCCGAGCTCGACGCCCGGTCCAACCAGGTAGCCCACCTGCTGCGCGCCCGCGGCCTGCGCCGCGGGGACTCGGTGGCCATCCTGATGGAGAACAACGCCCGCTACTTCGAGGTGCTGTGGGCGGCGCAGAGGTCGGGCCTGTACTACACGACGATCAGCTCCCGGCTCACCGCCCCGGAGGTGGCCTACATCCTCCAGGACTGCGGCGCCTCCGCCCTGGTGACGTCCCGGAGCCTGGCCGAGGTGGCGCGGGAGGCGGTGGCGGAGACGCCGGCGGTGCACACCCGGCTCGTGTGCCTCGGCACCGTCGAGGGCTTCGAGTCCTACGAGGAGGCGGTGGCGGCCCAGCCCACCGCGCCGATCGACGACGAGTCCGAGGGCGGCGACATGCTGTACTCGTCGGGCACCACCGGCCGGCCCAAGGGGGTGCGCCTTCCCCTCCCCGAGGGACCGGTGGGCCAGCCCTCCGGCGTGTACCTGCTCGGCGTGGGCCTGTACGGGCTCACCGCCGACAGCGTGTACCTCTCCCCCGCCCCGCTGTACCACGCCGCCCCGCTCCGCTTCACGATGAGCTGGATGCGCGGCGGGGCCACGGTCGTGGTCATGGAGCACTTCGATCCCGTCGAGCTGCTGCGCCTGGTCCAGGCCTACCTGGTCACCCACATCCAGATGGTGCCGACGATGTTCGTGCGGTTGCTCAAGCTCCCCGAGGAGGAGCGGCGGGGCTACGACACGTCGAGCCTGCAGGTGGTGATCCACGCCGCCGCCCCGTGCCCGATACCGGTGAAGCGGGAGATGATCGAGTGGTGGGGGCCGGTGATCCACGAGTACTACGCCGGCACCGAGGGCAACGGCTTCACGGCCATCGACTCCAAGGACTGGTTGGAGCACCCCGGGTCGGTCGGCAAGGCCATCCTCGGCACCATCCACATCGTCGACGAGGACGGGACCGAGCTGCCGCCGGGCGAGGCCGGGACCGTCTACTTCGAGGGCGGGGCCACCTTCGAGTACCACAACGACCCCGAGAAGACGGCGGCGAGCCGCAACGACCGGGGATGGTCGACGCTCGGTGACGTGGGCTACCTCGACGGGGACGGCTACCTGTTCCTGACCGACCGCAAGGCCTACATGATCATCTCGGGCGGGGTGAACATCTACCCGCAGGAGGCGGAGAACGTCCTCGTGACCCATCCCCGGGTGATGGACGTGGCCGTGTTCGGCGTGCCCAACGCCGACTTCGGCGAGGAGGTGAAGGCCGTTGTCCAGCCGGTCGACATGGCCATGGCCGGGCCAGAGTTGGAGCGGGAGCTGATCGCCTACTGCCGGTCGAAGCTGGCCGACATCAAGTGCCCGCGATC
>DASUHN010000219.1 GCA_036273495.1 Acidimicrobiales bacterium
GGCGCCGTCCCGCAGGAGGTCGTCCATGCTCAACCCGTCCGAGGGAGCACTGTCACCGACGACCACGTGCAGGGGGGACACGCCGGTGCGCGCCACCACCTCGGCGATGAGCGGACGGTGGTCGAAGCCGCGGTACACCCCGGGCGTGAACACGACCGCAGGCCGGGCGGTGCCGAACACACCCGCCAGCTCGTGGGCCCGGTAGTTCGGCAGGAGTGGGTTGATGACCGCCCCGAGGGACTGGATGGCCACCGCCGCCACCACCGTCTCGTAGCGGTTGGGGAGCTGAACCGACGCGACCGCGCCGGGCGTGACCCCCCGCTCGGCCAGGCCGGCGGCGCACGCGGCGGCGTCCGACGCGAGCGAGCCGTAGCTGTGGGGCCCGGTGCGGTCGAGGACCGCCGTGGCGCCCGGGTGGGTGCGGGCGTGGGCCGCGACCCGTCCCGCCAGGGTGTCGTCGTTCCAGAGGCCGGCGGACTCGTAGGCGGCGCGGCGGTCGGGGGGCGTGACCAGGGGGCGGAGACTACCGCCGGTGATCGTCAGATCGGGCTGACCGGCAGCTCGATCACCGAGGGGTGCTCCGGGTCGTGGAACACCTCCTGGTCGGCGGCGCGCATCTTGGTCCCGGTGGCGAGCGGCTCGCCCGTGCCGAGGTTCCGGGCAAACAGCGGGTGGGCGGCGCTGGCCACCTGCACCCGGATCCGCTCGCCCTTCCGGAAGGTCACCGCCGTGGGCCACATCTCGATCCGGAGGTGGACGGAGCTGTCAGAGGCGGGGGAGACGTCACCCGGGCGCAGCCGCCGGTAACCGTCACTGAGGTTGTACGACCGGCCCTTGGCGGAGACCACGCACAACCGGACCGACACGTCGGTGTGCCCGAGGGAGGACCGGAACCACAGGTCGGTGCTCAGTGGTCCGGCCACGGTGACGTCCTCGGCCATCGGTGCGCTCGTGTAGGTGAGGACGTCGGGCCGGCCCTCCCGCCGGCGCTGGTCCTTGCGCCCGGCGTTGCGCGAGGCGAGCGAGGCCCCGCCGATGCCGGGCGTCGGGTCGGAGGGGTCGAAGCGGAAGTGGTCGGGGGCGCACCCCGGAGCCGGGTCCGGGGCCAGGCCCCCGCCCGGCTGCAGGTGCCAGAGCCGGGTCGTGGCCGGGGGAGGCCAGTCCGGCACGTTCACCCACCGCCCGCTGCCCATGACGAACAGGCGCACCCCGGGCTCCGCCCCGCCGGCCGGCCGCCCGGAGGCCCCGCCGTGGGCGGCGAACCACCCCAGCGCGTCGCGCAGGCTCGTGCCCATGCCGGCCGGGCTGGCGTGGGTCCACGGCCCGATGGTCATCAGGGCTTCCCGGCCGGCGGCGCGCAGGGCGGCGAAGTCCTCGATCTGGCGGGGCAGGAACAGGTCGTACCAGCCCCCGAGGAAGGTGGACGGCGGGGCGGTGCTCCGGGCGGCGCGGAAGTCGACCGGCTTCCACCAGGGATCTCCGGGCCGGTCGTGGACCAGCCAGTCCTGGAAGAACGGGACCCGGCGGCCCACGACCTGCCGGTCGGCGTCGGCCAGCGGGAGGGTGGAGAAGCCCGGTGCCACCCTCCGGTTCTGGCGCAGCATCGAGCCGAGGACCCGGGGCGGGCGCCGCTCCTGGTTCTCGACCTGGTACACCCAGCTGAGCATGGTCTCCAGCCCGAGCGTGTCGGAGGGGTAGACCACCGCGTCCCGGAAGAAGGTGGCGGTGACCCCCGGTGCCATGGCCCTGAGCCACGGGGGCGGGTCCCCGGCCACCGCCCACTGGACCATGCCGAGGTAGCTGGGCCCGAACGTGAACACGGAGCCGCCGAACCACGGCTGCTCGGCCAGCCACGCCAGGGTGGTGGCGCCGTCCTCCTCCTCGTGGCGGAAGGGCTCGAACTCCCCGCCCGAGCCGAACGTCCCCCGGCAGCTCTGGATCACCGCCTGGTATCCCCGCTCGGCGAAGAGGCGTCCCGCGAACCCCACCTGCCTCCGTCCGTAGGGCGATCGGAGCAGGACGATGGGCGGCGGCGACGAGCTGCCGGACCGGGATGCGGCCACCCAGCGGTCGGCCAGGAGGATGATCCCGTCCGCCATCTTGGCGGCCAGGTCGCGCTCGACGCTCACCTGGCGGTCCTGCGCCGGCGGCAGCCGGGCGGCAGCGGCGAGCACCCTGCTCCCGAGAGTCGTGCGGCCCTTCCTACCAGACCGGCGGGCGGCGGCCCGGGGTGGCGGAGGCTCAGCCTTCGGTGACCTGGCTCCAGTCGGCGCGGTACACCCGGCCGCCGCGCTCGTGGGCGACGTGGAGCGCCTCGGCGCGCGTGCGGCAGTAGACCACCGCCCGATCCTCGGCCACCACGACGTACTTCATCCTGCGAGGATCGGCACGGCCTACCCGCCACCTTGAGAAATGACGTGTCACATCTCGGGGTCCCACCCGTCAATCAGGGGGATGGGGCTCCCCGACCATGCTCGGTCCGGAACCCCGACCAGCTCTGCCTGGTGGAAGCCGCCGTCGACCTGGTCCGAGCGCCGCCCCTCTCCGGCGGCCCCGGCATCGTGAAGATGCCGGCCCAACGACTCCGGTGCTTCGGGCCGGTGGATGGCGAATCCCTGGACCAGGTCGACCCCGAGGTCCGAGATCACGTCCAGCAGCGCGCCGCGCTCGACGCCCTCGGCCACCACCTCGCTCCCGAGCTCGTGGGCCAGATCGGTGAGGAACCGGCAGATGGTGCGATCGGTCGGATCAGTGTCCAGCCGGGTGACGAAGGAGCGGTCGATCTTGATCTCGTCGAAATGCAGGAGCTGGAGGCGGGACAGGCCGGCGTCGTCGACGCCGAAGTCGTCCAGGCTGATGCGGACCCCGAGGTGGGCCAGAGCCAGCAGGGCCTTGCGGGTCGAGCGGGCCCCGAGCGGTGACCGGCGCTCGGTCACCTCGATGGTCAGCTGGTCGGGAGCCAGCCCCGAGACCTCGAGCGCCTCGGCCACCAGCTCCACGGCTGCGGGAAGGATGGCCGGCGCCACGTTCACGGCCACCGAGACCTCGATGTCGGCTGCCCTCCACGTGGCAGCCTGATCCGTGGCCATGAGCAGCACCTGGCGTGCGACCAGGACGCCGACGGTCGGATGGTCGAGGACCCCGACGAAGGAAAGGGGCTGCAGCCGGCCCCGACGGGGATGCTTCCACCGGAGCAGTGCCTCCACCGCGCGCCATTCCCCGTCGGCGACGCCCGTCACTGCCTGGTACTCCAGGTGGAGCTGCCCTTCGTGGATGGCCCGGGCCATCTCCGACACCACCGCTGGCGACCTTCCAGTCCCCACGCGGCACCCCTTACGAGGCGACTCCGTTGTCCCCCCTTGGTACTCCCGAGTATTAGTCCGTAATAACTATCCTGTCAATAGGTAATGACAGAGGACCGGGGCTAGCGCCGTCCCGGGGCCGGAGAGCAGGTCAGTCGCTCCGTAGCTGGTTCATGCGCCGGCGGTCCCGCTTGGTCGGCCGGCCCGCCCCGGCCACGCGCTCGAACACCGGGACGAAGGGCTCGCGGGGCGGAGGTGGGGGGCTGTGGTCCACGAGGCATTCGGCGGCAACCGGTGGCCCCACCCGCTTGTCGATCAGGCGCACCACCTCGACGACCACGTCGCGCTGGTGCACCCGGACCGCCACCTCGTCCCCCACCCGGACCGGGGCCGAGGGCTTGGCCGGGGTGCCGTTCACCTTCACATGGCCCCCGCGGCACGCCTCGGTGGCGGCCGACCGGGTCTTGAGCAGCCGGACGGCCCAGATCCAGCTGTCCACCCGGACGGTTTCGGGGGCCGCGGCCATGGCCCCCACTATGCCGATGCCGGGGCCCTCCCTGCGGGCCGTTGGCGCCGCTACGCCACCAGGTCGCGGATCCGATCCACGATGCTGGCCCACGGGCCGGCGATGAGCTGAGCGGTGGCGGTGCCCGGCACGAGTGGGTGCGGATGGGTGGGCACGACCGACTTGGCGTTCTCGACCAGGGAACCGAGGTTCTCCCGGAGGCCGGAGTCGACGGTCGCCTTAAGCTTGGGCAGCACGTCACCCTCCTCGTCGGAGACGTGCTCGCGCACGGCCGCGGTGACCCGGTCCATCTTGGAGGGGAACTCCGCATCGGCGGGATCCATCCGCTCGAGATCGGCAAGCAGGCGCTTGACCTCCTGATGCTCGTCGATGGCGTGGTCGGCGAGGCCGTTGCCGCCCTCGACCTTCAAGCGGAGGAGGGGGTACACGAACTGCTCCTCGACGGCGGCGTGCACCGAGAGCTCGTGGATGATCTCCCTGGCCAGGCGCTTCAACGTCTCGGGCTTGGACGAGCGGCCGAACCGCCCGAAGAGTTTGTTGACCTCGGCGTGGTCCTGTGTGAGCAGCTTCACGATGTCCATGGCCACAGGAATACCCAGTCCCGGCGCCAACTCATCCCGATCCCAGGTCAGCGGCCCGGTCCGACCGGACTCTGCCGCCTTGGGCGGGATGGTCAGGAAGCGGCCAGGACGGCGCCCGGGACCTCGAGGCCGGCCAGCGGGCCCGGACGTCCCAGGTAGAACCCCTGCCCGTGGCTCACGCCCAGGCGCCGGAGCGTGGCCAGCTCCTCGGGGTTCTCGATCCCCTCGGCCACCAGGGTGCAGCCGACCTCCCGGCTGAAGCTCACCAGGGCGGCGGCCAGGGCCCGGCGGGCGGGGTCGGTGTCGATGCCCCGCACGAGAGCGATGTCCAGCTTGATGATCCCGGGCCTGAGCCGCAGGACGTGCTGGAGGCTGGCGTACCCCGAACCGGTGTCGTCGACCGCGACCCGGGCCCCGGCCTGCTGCAACGGCCCCAGCGCACTGGCCAGGTGCTCGTAGCCCTGGACCTCGACGTGCTCGGTCAGCTCGACGACGACCCGGTGGCCGATGGGGCAGACCAGGTCGGCCAGGCGCCGATCGCGCAACACCGTGGGCGAGACGTTCACCGACAGATAGACCGTCTCGGGCAGTTGGGCCAGCGCGGCCAGGGCGGACCGGACGGCGCAGAGCTCGAGATCGGCGCCCAGTCCGACGTCGGCCGCTTCGGCGAACCACTCGTTCGGCGGCCGGACCGGCAGCGCCGAGAAGCGGGCCAGGGCCTCGGCGCCCACGACCTGGAGGGTTTCGAGGTCGACGATGGGCTGGAAGACCATCTCGATGCCCCGCCCCGCCAGCACCTCCTCGACCCGCCTGGTCTTCTCGGCCCGGGCCGCCGCCTCCCGGCGCTCGTGCTCCCGGTGCTCGTGGAGCTCGCCGGCCATGGAGGCGTTGTGGCGCTGAAGCGCCACGTGCATGGCCCGGGTGTGGAGGAGGTTGCGCACCCGGAGCAGGGCCTCGGTGCGGTCGAACGGCTTGGTGAGGAAGTCGTTGGCCCCCGCCGCCAGGGCGGCCTGCTTGGCGGCGTCGGTGGCATCGGCGGTCAGGACGACGACGGGTACGAAGCCCCCCGGTCCGACCTCCTCGGCGAGAGCCGCGAGGACCTCGTATCCGTCCAGATGGGGCATGTGCAGGTCGAGCAGGACGAGATCGGGCTGGACCGACCGGAAGGCCGCCAGCGCCTGGCGGGGGTCGGTCAGGCCCACCACCCTGCCCACGCCCACCCGGGTAAGGAGCCGCTCCAGCAGGGTGACGTTGCTGGGCTGATCGTCGATGACCAGGATCGACGCCTCGCCCAGGAGCTGCGAGTCGGCCGGGCTTCCGGAGACCGGGGGAACCGCCACCTGGCCATATCGGGACGTTCCGGCCCCAACTTGAGCGCGACCGGGGCGGTGGCGGACAAATCGGACTCAGGCAAAGCGGTCGATGTGCCGACAACTGATGGAACCGGCGGGGGTGGAGCCGGTCCGAGAGGAGTCACCCGTGCGATCGACGAGGCGTCGGCGGCCCATCCGGGCCCTGTCCCTGCTGGTCCTGGTGGTCCTCGGGGGGGCCAGCATCGGCGGAGCCCTCCTGGCCCGGTCCGTCCTGCGGGACGAGCAGTCCCGGCTCCTCCAGGAGCGGGCGGTCGAGGCCAGCTCGACAGTCGAGTCCCTGTTCGGCAACGTCGGCACCTCCCTGCCGACTCTGGCCGCCACGTCCTCCCCCCAGCCGGAGGCGACGGGGACCTTCATCAGCGCCGCCCGGTCGTACATCGGCCTGATCTCCGGAATCGGGGCCGCCCAGTCCAGCTCTACGGGGTACCGCGTCCTCGCCGCCGTCGGGGTGGCCCCGGTGGCCGGCTCCGCCCTCCCGGCCGATCGCACGGCTCTCGCCAGCGTGGCCCTCAGCTCGGACAACGTGGTGGCCGGCATGGTCGCCACCCCGTCGGGTCGGCGCATGAGCTTTGCCCTCGCCGTCAACGGGGGCATCGTCCTGTACGAGGACCTGGCCTTCGACCCCACCAAGCCGATCAACCTCGGGTCGTCGGGGCCCTTCAACGACCTCGACGGCGTCCTGTACGCGTCGAGCATCCCCGACCCCGGCATGGTGGTCGTCACCACCACGGCCCATCTGCCCCTTCCCGGCCGCGTGGCCCGCACCACTGTGCAGGTCGGGACCCAACACTGGCTGCTGGTGGTCAAGAACCGCGTGCCCCTCGTGGGCTCGTTTGCCGCCAACGCGCCGTGGGCCGTGCTCGGCGGTGGGCTGCTGGCGGCGGTCTTCGCCACCGTCCTGGTCGAGACGCTGGCGCGGCGACGCGCCTACGCGCTCGATCTGGTCGAGGAGCGCACGGTGGAGCTGCGCGACGCGCTCGACGCCCAGGCGCGGCTCGAGCAGGGGGAGCGCCGGGCCCGGGAGGCCGCCGAGGCCGCCAATCGGGCCAAGAGCGAGTTCCTCTCCCGCATGAGCCACGAGCTGCGCACGCCCCTCAACGCCATCCTCGGTTTCGGCCAGCTCCTCGAGATGGACGAGCTGGACACCTCCCAGCAGGAGTCGGTGGACCAGATCCTGAAGGGCGGTCGCCACCTCCTGAGCCTGATCAACGAGGTTCTCGACATCTCGAGGATCGAGACCGGCACTCTGGCGCTGTCCCCCGAGCCCGTGTCGGTGGCCGACGCCATCGGGGAGGTCGTCACGCTCATGGCGCCGCTGGCCCGGGAGCGGACGGTGCGGCTGACGTCGGGCCCCCGTACGCCCGAGACGGCCACCCACGTCCAGGCGGACAAGCAGCGCCTCAAGCAGATCCTGCTCAACCTGGTCTCCAACG
>DASUHN010000220.1 GCA_036273495.1 Acidimicrobiales bacterium
CGGGTCGGCGCTCCCCCCCTCCCTCAGGGCGGTGGGCCAGACCGTCAGCGGGGTCGCCTCGTGGTACGGGCCGGGCTTCGACGGGCAGCCGACTGCAACCGGGGCCATCTACGACGAGAACGCGTGGACGGTCGCCAGTCCCGACCTTCCTCTCGGCACCATGCTCGTGGTGACGTGGCAGGGGCGCTCGGTCCTGCTGCTGGTCGACGACCGGGGCCCGTACGTTCCGGGGCGGATCCTGGACCTGTCCCACGCCGGCGCCGAGGCGCTGGGATTCGACGGGCTGGCCCTGGTGACCGCCCAGGTGGTCGTGCCCGGCGCCTGAGCCGCCGGTGGCGGCCGGGCGTGGCGGCCTCCCGTCGCGTGGGAGCCTTCAGGGCGTGGCCCCGCGAACCGTCGACCTCAACGCCGACCTCGGCGAGGGTGGTCCGGTGGACGACGAGCTGATGACGGTCGTGACCTCCGCCAGCGTGGCGTGCGGGTTCCATGCCGGAGAGCCCGCCACGGTTCTCCAGACGTTGCGCACGGCGGCGCGGGCCGGGGTGGTCGTCGGCGCTCATCCGTCCCACGCCGACAGGGAGGGGTTCGGCCGCCGGGACCTGGAGGTCGATCCCGCCGCCGTCCATGCGGGGGTCGTCTACCAGATCGGGGCGCTCGACGCCCTGGCCCGGGCCGCCGGCACCGTCGTGCGGTACGTCAAGCCGCACGGTGCCCTCTACAACCGCGCCGCCTGGGATCCGGACATGGCGGACGCCCTCGTCCGGGCCGTGCTCGACACCGGTGCCCGGCCCCTCCTGGCGCTGGCGGGGTCCCGACTGGTGAGCGCGGCGCGCCAGGCCGGGCTGGACGTCCACGAGGAGGGATTCGCGGACCGGGCGTACGCGGCCGACGGCACCCTCGTCCCCCGCTCCGAACCGGGCGCCGTCATCGAGTCCGTCCCGGCGGTGGTCGAGCAGGCTCTGGCGCTGGCCGCGGGTAAGGGCGTGCCGGCCGCGGGTGGGGGGTCGCCACGCGTCACGGCATCCTCGATCTGCGTGCACGGAGACACGCCGGGCGCCCTGGCGCTGGCCCGGACGGTGCGGGCCGCGCTGGAGGATGCCGGCGTGGCCATCCGGCCGTTTGCGTGAGCCGGCGCGTCTCGGTCCGGCCCTACGGCCGGACGGCATTTCTCCTGGAGCTCTCCGACCAGGCTTCCGTGCACCGGGCATGGCGCCGGCTGATGGGGGCCCGCAACGGTGGTTCGCCCTTGTTCGCGGGCATCGACGACGTCGTGCCCGGGGCGCGCACCATCCTCGTGGTCTGCGACCGCGACCGCGGCGATCCCGCCCCCCTGTCGGATCACCTGGCCGACTGGCTGCTGAGCGGGACCGATGCGGACGCGGGTGGGAGCGCTGACGCAACCGGGCGCGAGATCCAGATCCCGGTCGTCTACGACGGCCCCGACCTCGACGAGGTCGCCGCCCTGACCGGCCTGTCGGTGCGGGAGGTCGTCTCCCGCCACACCCGCGGGGTGTGGACGGTGGGCTTCCTCGGCTTCGGCCCGGGCTTCGCGTACCTGAGCGGCGGTGACCCGGCGCTGGCCGTTTCCCGGCGCACCGAGCCGCGGCCCGCCGTGCCGGCGGGAGCGGTCGGCCTGGCGGCCGGGATGAGCGCGGTCTATCCGTCGGACATGCCCGGCGGCTGGCAGCTGATCGGCCGCACCGGCGTCGTCCTGTTCGACCCGACGCGGGACCCTCCCGCCCTGCTCGGCCCCGGGGACCGGGTGCGGTTCCGGAGGGTGGGGCACCCGACCCACCCGCGTCCCGCTTCGGACGCCGTCGCGGACCAGCGGGAGGGGGCGGGCCGACGGGCCGCCCCCGTCACGTCCCTTGCGATCGAGGTGATCCGCGCCGGTCCCCGGACGACGGTGCAGGACCACGGCCGCATCGGTCACGGCCACGAAGGCGTGCCCCGCGCCGGGGCCGCCGACCGGGTGGCGCTGGACGTCGCCAACTCGCTGGTGGGCAACCCCGCCGGCGCGGCCGGCCTCGAGACGACGCTGGGTGGACCGACGCTGCGGTTTCCCGCCGGCGGATTCGTAGCCGTCACCGGAGCCGAGGCCCCCGTCACCCTCGGCGATGCGCCGGTGCCGGACTTCCCGGCCCGGGTGAGGGTGCCCCCGGGGGCCACCCTCACGGTGGGGACCGCCAGGCGCGGCGTGCACACCTACGTGGCGGTGGCCGGGGGCGTCGACGTGCCGCCGGTGCTCGGGAGCCGCTCGACCGACACCCTGTCCGGACTGGGCCCCGGGGCCCTACAGGTGGGAGACCTGCTCCCGCTCGGCCCGGCCGGCGGGGAGGCGGGGACGGCGCCCCCCGAGTCCCTTCGCCCCCGTCCGGTCCCCACCCGGCTGCCCGAGTCGGGCGAGCTCCTGAAGGTGCGGGCCACGGTGGGACCACGGGCCGACTGGTTGGCGCCGGGCCAGCTCGACGCTCTGTTCACGGCCGAGATGACGGTGAGCCCGGTCAGCGACCGGATCGGGGTCAGGACCGACGGAGTGGAGCTGGCGATCGGTCACCGGGGGGAGCTTCCTTCCGAGGGCCTGGTGGCGGGCGCCGTCCAGGTGCCGCCGAGCGGGCGGCCGATCGTGCTGCTCGGCAACCACCCCACCACCGGTGGCTATCCCGTCGTGGCCGTGGTGGAGGACGGGGACCTGGCGATCCTGGCCCAGGCCCGGCCCGGATGCCGGATCCGGCTGGAGCGGATCTAGGCCGTCAGCCCGCCCGGCTACGCGATGGCGGCCAGGAGCTCGCCGCGCGGCGGGCCCAGCACCAGAGGCGGGCGGTTCTCCCGCTCCTGGAACGCCTCGAGCACCTTCCCGAGGACGTGGGGGTCCGACATCGGCGCCGTCGGCACGTCGAGCAGGTTCACCACCCGCAGGAAGGCCCGGAGGACGTGCGGATCCCGCCGGGCGGCGGGGAGCAGCCCGTCCCGCACCAGGCTGCCCGGCCCCAGCTCGTCAGAAGCGGCGCTCGACTCGGCGTCCTGGGCCACCGCCGCCTGGTACCAGGGCACGAGCTCGGCGTCGGTCAGCTGGTGGAACGCCGAGGCCGCCTCCGGGCCGCCGGGGTCGTGCTGGGTCAGCACTCCGGCCAGGAGGTAGGCGTGGACCAGGGCCAGCGAGCAGCCCCGGCCGTACAGCGGGTTGGTGCAGACCTGGGAGTCCCCGACCGCGAACAGGCCGGTCACGACCGGGCGTCCCCCGACGACGAAGTCCACCTTCCGGTTGACCAGCCGGGCCATCACCTCGACCCCGGTGATCCGCTCGGACCGCCCCGGCTCGACCCAGGCCGCCGTACCGGGCATGGCGTCGGCGGCCCGGTCGAACGGATCGTCACGGAGCAGCACCCGGAGGGCGGCGTCGGATGTCGGAACGGCGAAGGTGATCGAGAAGGTGCGGTTGTCCGCCGGGAAGATGGCGTACTTCATGTAGCCCAGGTCCCCGCCGATCGGTCCGTCGGCCGGAGGGCGCTCGGCGTCATCGGCCAACCGGTAGAAGCGGGTCGAGTACACGATGCCGGTGTCGGCGCTGACGACCTCGGGCGGGGTGACCCCGGCGTCCCGGAGCCAGGCGACCAGCGGTGAGCGCCGGCCGGTGGCATCGACCACCGCGTCGGCCTGCAGCCGCGGCCCCGACGCCAGCCGCACGCCGGTCACCCGCGGGACCGCCTGGTCGGGGCCCGGCCCCGTCCGCCCCCGGCCGGAGGCGGGCCGGTCCAGCTCCAGCCCGGCGGCCACGTCGTGCACCAGCTCCACCCCTCCGCCGGCGGTGACCAGGTCGCGGAGGACCCACTCGAAGGTGGTCCGCCTCGAGGCCAGGGCCACCAGGTCCTCGTCCCCCGGCTCGGGAACGAACCCCTCCATCTCCGGGGGCAGGCTGTCGGTGAACCGGAGCTCGGACACGCCGGCGGCGTACAGGGCGGACAGGACGTCGGGGGCCTCCCGCTCGAGGAGAGCCCGGGTCCGCGCCAGGAAGGCGTGCGAGTGCCTGGTCTGCGGAGCCCCCCGGCGCCCCCGGGCCGCGAAGGCGTCCTCGACGTCGACGGCCCGCCCGATGTCGTCGCGCTCGACGAGGGTCACCTGGTGACCGGCCCGACCGAGGGCGAGCGCCGATCCCAGGCCGGCGATCCCGGCCCCCAGCACGACGACCCTCATGCTCCGGACCGCCTCCGCTTGGGCGCAGTCTCCTTGGTCAACAGCCCCGCCTCCCGTTGAAAGTCCCCGGCATCCTCGAACCCCTTATAGACGCTGGCGAACCGCAGATACGAAACGTCGTCCACCCGGGCCAGCCGCTCGAGGACGGCCAGGCCGATCTGCTGGCTCGTCACCTCCCCGCCGAGAAGGCGGATCTCCTCCTCGACCCCGGCCGCCAGCTCCTCCATCTGGAGGTCGTCGACCGGGCGGTTCTTGGTCGCGGCCCGCACCCCGGCCACCACCTTGGCCCGTTCGAAGGGCTCCCGGACGCCCGACCGCTTGGCCACCATGACCGGTGCTTCCTCGACCCGCTCGAAGGTGGTGTAGCGGCGGCAGCAGATCAGGCACTCCCGGCGCCGCCGGATGGCGGCCCCCTCCTCGGCCGTGCGCGAGTCGACGACCTTGTCCTCCTGGCCGGAGCACCACGGACAACGCACGTCTGCCGAAGCTACCGGGCGGCGGCCCCCCGTCAGGCGACGGGCGGCCCCGGCAAATCGGCGCTCAGATGCGCCGGAGGACCGTGACCACCTTGCCGTAGACGGTCACGTCGGCGGGGTCGAGCTCCATCGGCTCGAGGCGCGGATTGGCGGGCACGAGGACGACCTTGGAGCCCTTCCGGGACCAGCGCTTCACCGTGGCCTCCTCCCCGGGGAGGCCGGCCACCACGATGTCCCCCTTCTCGGCGTCGGGCTGGGCCCGGACGACGACGAAGTCCCCCTCGAAGATGCCGGCGTCGATCATCGAGTCCCCCCGGACCCGCAGCATGAACAGGGTCCCGGTGCCGGTGAAGTCCTCGGGCAGTGGCAGCAGCTCCTCGACGTTCTCCTGAGCCAGCACGTCGGCGCCGGCCGCCACGTCCCCGACGAGCGGGACGTGGCGCACGGGCCGGCTCTCCACGGCGGCCCCCGACGACGGGTCGTAGCGGACCTCGATGGCCCGGGGCTTGGTGGGGTCCCGCCTCAGGTACCCCTGGCGCTGCAGGGTCGCCAGATGGGCGTGGACCGTCGAGGACGAGGTCAGCCCCACGGCCTCCCCGATCTCGCGCACCGAGGGCGGATAGCCCCGCGCCCGCAGCTCGTCGGCGATGAAATCGAGGATCTGCCGGCGCTTTCCGGTGAGGACCGTCTCGGTGGCCATTTCCGGAAGGTAACACCCTGACGGCCCGATTACAAACATCTGTTCGGTCCCGCTTGACGGGAACGTGCGTTCGTGATTGAGTAGCTGATCGAACGCTAGTTCGCCCGGAGAGGAGGGAATGTGGCCGCCGTCGCCTATCCGACCATCGTGGTCCCGGCCCGTCCCCGCCACCCCGGCGGTACCCCGACCACCCGGGCCCGGACCAACCGGCCCTCGCCCGCCACGTTCCGCCGCCGGCGCCTCGCCGTGCTGGCCGGCGGTGCGGCGCTGATCCCGGCGGCGCAGCTCTGCGCCGCGCTCCTCGGGGGCGGGCCCCTCACCGCCCCCGAGGGGCCCTCGCGGGAGGTCGCGGCCCACGTGTACGTGGTCCGGCCCGGGGACACCCTGTGGTCGATCGCCGCCCGGGTCCGCCCCGGCGCCGACCCCCGTCCCCTCGTGCAGACCCTGACCTCCGACCTCGGGGGCGCCTCGCTCCGGCCGGGAGAGGCGCTACAGCTGCCCTGAGGTGGCCCCGGGCCGCTACGGCTGCTCGGGGCTGACGCCCGCCCGCCGGCGCCTCGGCGCCCACCACACCAGGCCGCACGCGGCGGCGAGAAGGACGGCCGCGACCGTGCCCGCCACCATCGCCCCGTCCGACGTGCCCGCCGCCCTGGTGCGGGGCGCCGCCTCCGCTCGGGCCTGTCCACCCCCCGACGTACCCGGGACGGCTCCCCCGCCGAGAGCCGTCGGGGCCGGGGCGGATGGGACACCCGGGGTATCGGGCGCGGGAAGGGCGGGGGCGCCGGGGGACGAGCCGCCGAGGGCGGGACTAGAGCCGGGCCGGAAGCCCCCGCCGCCGGAAGCCGGTGCTCCGCCGCCGGAGCCCGAGCCGGGCGCGGGTGGCGACCCGGATCCGCCCGGCGCCGGGGTGCCCGCTCCGGACCCGACCGCGGCGCTCGACACCGCCGCCGCCGCTCCGACCGCCTTGGCGGCGTCCAGACGCCCGGCGCACGCCGACCCGCAGGACACGGCGTGGTCGGCCGACGACAGGAGCGTCTGCACCGCCGCCGTCTGGGACAGACCCTGGGCCAGCAGCAGGGCCAGGGCGCCCGACACCATCGGCGTCGCCATGGACGTCCCCTGGTCGTAGGCGTAGGAGTTGACGGGGTTGGCGGACGTCCACCACGTCGACACGATGCAGAGGGCGCTGGCGGGCCCCCCGCAGGAGGGGTTCCCTCCGGAGTCCTGGCCGTCTCCACCGGGAGCCACGAGGGCCCACTTGGCGTTGCCGACCGGGCTGGAGTACGGCGCCACCTCGTCCTTGGGGCCGGTGGCGCCGACGATCACGGCGTTGGCGTTCCCGTAGTTGGCGCTGCCCAGGCCGAAGAAGTTCTCGTTGCCCGCGGCGAGCACGGGTATGGCGCCGTGGCTCCACGCGTAGTCGACCCCGGGGGCCAGCGAGCTGCTGCCGAGCAGGCCGGTCAGCTCCGGCAGATCGCTGCCGAGGCTGAGGTTGACGACCCGGGCGCCGTGCTGCACCACCCACTCGATGCCGGCGTTGACGTCGGAGATCGAACCGTTGCCCTGGTTGTCGAGCACCTTGGCGGCCACGATGCGCGCGCCCGGCGCCATCCCGGCCACACCCTTGTCGTTGCCGGACACCGCCGCGGCTATGCCCGCCACGTGGGTGCCGTGGCCGTTGTCGTCCTGTCCGGTCCCGTGGCACGAGGCCGGGTTCCCGGCCGCCCCCACGCAGTCGGCGCTGGCGGCCACCTTCTCGGCCAGGTCCTCCTGGCGCAGGTCGACGCCCGTGTCGACGACGCCGATGGTCACGCCGAGACCGGTGGAGCGCGTCCAGGCCGCGGGCGCCCCGACCTTGGCCAGGTTCCACTGGCGCGGGTAGAGCGGGTCGTTGGAGGACGAGGGCGCCGCCCCGGCCGGGCCCGCTCCGGCGGCCG
>DASUHN010000221.1 GCA_036273495.1 Acidimicrobiales bacterium
GCGGACTTCGCGGACCTGTTTCCCGACCAGAACTGGATAACGACTCGTTTGAAGGAACTTGAACAGTCCCGGAACGTGATCGCTCACAACAATGTCCTGGATGATCGGGAAGTCGCTCGCATCCGGATGTACCTGACCGACTGGCTCCGGCAGGTCGGCTAGAGCGCTGGACGCCACGGACGCCCGCCTGGCGGTCAGGGAAGTCCTAGCCGTCGGGTCAGCCGTACCACCCGTCGGAGGTCTGCCCCGGCTCCTGCCGGGGGCGCCGAGGACCTCCGTTCAACGGGGCGGCAGCCCCAGTAGGCCCCTAACTGCCAGAGCGGCCTTGTGGTCAGGGCCGAGCACCCGACGAAGAATCTGGACAGCCTGGGCTCTGGATCGGGAGGGGTTGGCCAACCACGACTCGAGTTGTTTCGCGAGGCGATCCTGCGAATCCAGCAGGGCTCCGAGACGAGCGCTCACAGCCGAGGGCCAGTGCTGGCTCTCGATGCTCTGTTTGAAGGTGATGACGGCAGCGATTGCCTCTCGGGCCGCCTCCGAGGCTGACAGCGACCCGATGCCGTCCAACGCCGCTTCGAACCGCAGGACCGCAAAGTTCGCGGGACCGGCATCAGCCAGGTACGCCGCCTGAGACGGTGTCGCCGGGCGGAACCTGAAGGAGTTGCCCGCTGGTGGCGTCGGGACCAGGTACACGCCATTTGGGCTGGCGAGCGACTGGCCGTCGCTGAAGGTGAGGTGAGGAGGCCGCCCGTTCTCCCGAAGATCGGTGAAGACCACGTCTGACGTCTTGGGGTACGGCAGATCGGTCGGGGGCGAGGTCGCGACGGCCGGGTCCTCCTGTATCCATTCGCCCGCATCGAAGTTGACACCGGGTCCGTAGTGGCTCTGGAGACGACGATCGAGTCTTACGTGCTCGTCGATGATGTGGAGGACCCATCCACTCGGCACCTGGCTCATGTCGACCCGAATGACGTCGCCCGGCTCGACAATGCCCAGCGGTTGAGGGTGGAAGCCGACGCTGACGTCGCTCCAGAAGGCTGCGTAGATCGGTCGGGTCCCCGCCAGGACCTCGTCCTCCACAGTGCCGATCTGGATGAATTCCTCCCGGGTGGATTGGACTCCGATCCACGTACTTGCGTGACCGACGGTGGAGGTGTCCAAGATCGCCGGGACCTTCCATGCAGCGGCGATCTCCCTTACCGACCCGATGGAGCCGTATCCCCCGAATCCACTCGGCGGGAAGACGAGAGAAGTGACGGGGCCAATGGGAGGAAGGGGGCTGGGAGCCGGGACGGGCGCGCCCATGAGGGCTCCCCCCAGAGCCCCGCCTGAGGCAGCGAGCCCAACGACGCCGAGAGACAACCAGGGCAACGCGTAACGCCACCGGAACCCTCGTATCCGCCGCGTGGTCGCCCTCCTCGACGGTCCGAAGGGTACCGGTGCACGTCCAGGCCTGGCGGTCCCGGCCCTGGCGATATTCGGCGGGCCGGCGCCTCGGGGCTGCGAGAATCACCCGGTGGAAGAAACGGTTCGGCTCCACCGGGCCCGGTGCAACGTGTGCGGCGTCATCGTCCAGTCGGATCATCCGTGGCACGTGAGCAACTGTGACTGCGGCCGCCTCTCCCTGAGCGGGGGCCCGGAGCTGCGCCGGGTGAGCTGGAGGGCGGATCCGGGTGCCTCGTGGACCGATCTGAGCGACGCCGTAGGGGAGGAGGACACGACGGAGGGGGTCGAGATCCGGCCCATGACCGACGCCGACGTCCCGGCCGCGGAACGGGTCTGGTACGACGCCTCCTCGACCATGCGCGCCTCCTACCACCTGCCCGTCGAGGACCGCACGGACGAGATGGCGCGCCGCATGGAGACGCGGCTGGCGCACCTCCTCGCGACCGATCCCGGCGGATCCTGGGTGGCCGTCGACGGAGCCGGGGCGGTGGTCGGGATGGCGCAGGCCTTCGTTCGCGACGACCTGTGGGTCCTGTCTCTCCTCGGCGTGGCGCCGGGCTTCCAGGACCAGGGCGCGGGGAAGGCCCTGCTCGACGCGGCCGTGTCGTACGGCCGGACGACGCCGCGGGGTCTGATCCTGTGCTCGCGCGATCCCCGTGCCGCCCGGCGTTACCTCCGGGCCGGCTTCGACATGCATCCGGCGGTGACGGGGTGGGGGTCGGTCGACCGGCGCCGGGTGCCGGCCACCCCGAACGTCAGGGCGGGCACGGTCGCCGATCTGGAGCTGGCCGCCGGCCTCGACCGCCGGCTCCGGGGCGGCGCCCACGGTCCCGATCTCGAGCACCTCCTCGCCGAGGGCTGTGACCTCCTGGTCCACCCCGGGCGCGGGTACGTGGTCGTCCGCCGGGCCAAGCCCGTCTTCCTCGCCGCCGACGGGAAGGCCGAGGCCACCGAGCTCATGTGGGCGGCGCTGGCCCGGGCCGAGGACGGGGAGACGGTGGAGGTCAACTGGATCACCTCCCCGCAGCAGTGGGCCCTCCGTACCGTGGCGGAGGCCGGCCTCGAGCTGCACCCGGTCGGTCCGGTCATGGTGCGGGGGATGAGCGGCCCACCTCCGAACTACCTGCCCAGCGGGGCGTACGGCTGAGGGACTGGAGGGAACGGCTCGCCCGGGCTGAATCCCGGTCTCTGGTTGCTCAGTCCGACATGAAGCGGGACGTCATGCGGGCCGCCATCGGGCCGCGTCCTCCGAGCGCCGTGCGGGCCATGGCGGTGATCTCCGACCGCCGCCGCCACGCCGCCATGCCGAAGCGCGGGTTGAGCGTCCGGCGCAGGGGCACGTAGCCCAGCTCCCACATGGTCAGCAGGGTCCAGAAGGCGAAGTCGGTCGTCACCCCCTGGCGCCCCAGCCGGCCCCGGAAGCGCATGGAGATGTGCACGAAGTGCATGATGCCGTCGGCGATGGCCCCGGCCAGCACCCCGGTGGGCACCTCGATCAAGGTGGCGTAGTTCTCGGGCACCGTCGTCTCCATCCGGGCCCGGCGCCGGCGCCAGTCGAGGACGCAGTAGCCGTCCTGCTCGCGGACCTTGAGCACGACCGGGCGGCGGACCAGCACGCCCGCGGCGCGGGGGACGGAGCGGAGGAAGGCGGTGAAGTACGCGGTCAGCTCGGCGGGGGACACCGAACGCTGCGCCTCCTCCTGCAGCGATCGCTCCACGGCCGGAGCGGCCTCCGCGCGGAGCTTCTCGAGCCAGCTGGACCGGTTGGTGTAGAAGTCGCCGGGGTCCGAGGCGAAGGTGGTGTCGTGCTCCCAGCGATCACCGGGCTTCATGAGGACGAGGCGCGTCCCGGCCACCGGCTCCCGCTCGAAGGCGTCGGCCACCTCGACGGGCGTCACCACGTCGCCGTTGCGCTCCCACGTCTCGGGGTGCAGGAAGCAGACCATGCTGGCGAACGGCGCGGCGTCGCGTGGCTCGAGGGCGGCGGTGGAGTCGAGGAAGTCGGCCACGTAGCTCTGGCGGGAGAGGAGCTCGAGATCGGCCGGGTCCTCGGCCGTGTAGCAGTTGGGGTAGCCCTGCGCCCACGAGTGGCTCTTGAGCATCAGGTCGGGGCGCCCGAAGCGGTCGCGAAGGCCGCGCAGGTCCCCGCTGCGCAGCTTGCAGTCGTTGAGATCGATGACGGTGGCGTCGGGATCGACGACGACCAGGGCGCTGTCGTCGAAGCCGTACTGGAACGAGGTCAGCTCGAGCCGGCCGAGGTCGAGGGTGCGGCCGTGGGGCATCTCGACCACCTCGGCGAAGCCCAGGCGGGACAGCTCCCTGGGCATGACGTCGTTTCCGAAGCGGGGGATGAGCACGCGTGCGTCGCGGGCGATCCGGCGCAGGCTCGGATAGTGGAAGTGGTCGAAGTGGTGGTGGGTCAGGTACAGGTACGTCGGGCGGAGCCACTCCTCCTCCGGCGCCGGGCTGGGAGGGAAGTGCCACCACGACCGCCAGTAGCACGAGCCCGACAGCCACGGGTCGACCAGCACGGTCGTCCCGCCGCTCTCGATGTACAGGCCGGCATGGCCGATGACCGTGACACGCACGTGCGAGATCCTCTCAGCGCTGACCGAGAACGGCGCGGACCGCCGGAGCCACGGTATCGGCCATCGTGCTGTAGCCGAGCGGCGTCAGGTGGACACCGTCGGGCCCGATGTACTCGTGGTAGCCGCCCGGGCCGGACAGGAACGCCGCCTCGACGTCGGCCAGGGTGATCCGGACGCCCCGGGCCTGCTCCCACGGGACCACCCGGAAGCGGATGGCGTCGTCGTAGGCGTGGGCGGTCGGGTCGGGCTGGGCCGTCCCCATGGGGGCGATGGTGCACAGCACGATGCGGGCGCCCGGGTCCAGGCGCTCCAGCTTGGCGATCAGGTCCCGGAGGCGCCGGGCCAGGTGGTCGACGAACTGGGCCCGCTGGGCCGGGTCGGCCTCGTCGTAACCGCCCGGGTACCGCCCGGCCGGGTCGTAGGCCTGGGACACGTCGTTGGTGCCGATGTGGAGGACGACGACCTCGGGCCGCACCGGGCCGCGGGACCCGGTGCCCGTCAGCCAGTAGCCCCCGGCCGCTACCGGGTCGGGCCCGTCCAGGTCGGCCGCCACCTGGTCGACCCGGTAGCCGGAATGGCCCTCGTGGTGGTACTGGCCCGGGTCGGCGCCGAGCGGGGGGTTGTCGGCGGAGGTCCCCACGAAGGCCCAGGTCAGACCGGCCGAGGCCAGGTCCTGGGCCAGGTAGCCCCGGTACCCGCCGGGCGTGTTGGCCTCGGGCGCCGACTCCCCGTAGGTGATCGAGTCCCCCAGGGGCAGGATGCTGACGGGGGAGGGGGGGCCACCCGATCCGGCCTGACCTGAGGCGCCGGAGGGGGCCGGCCCGGCGTGAGCCGCCCCCCCGGCCGTGAGCACGGCGGCCGCCAGCACCGTCCCGGCGGCCGCCAGGGCCGACCCGGTCATCCCCAGCCTCGACCGCATCCCCAGTCCCCCATCCGTACAGGGTGGCAGGTATCTCCCCGCCGGGCGGAGAAGCAAACGGCGGGCCGGTAGGGCGCCGGCACTAAGGAGGCGGGAAGTGGCCCTGAGACTGGAGGAGGTCGCGGAGGCCGACGAGCGCGCCATCCGCCGGTTCCAGTCCGGTGACCAGGCCGCCTTCGACGAGCTCTACGAGCGGCACCGGGAGCGGTTGTACCGCTTCTGCCGCTACCGCCTGGGCAACGTCGCCGAGGCCGAGGACGTGGTCCAGGAGACCTTTGCCCGGGCCTGGGGGAAGCTGCCGGCGTTCGGAGGCGACGGCCGCTTCTACGCCTGGCTGCGGGTGATCGCCGGCAACCTGTGCACCGACCTGCAGCGCCGCAGCGGCCGCACCGAGGTGCGCGCCGAAGTCGACCCCGGCTCGGCATCGGAGGGCCACGAGGAGCTGTACCGCGACGTCGACGTCCAGCTCGTCCGCTCCGCCGTCGTCCGGCTGAAGCAGCGCCACCGGGAGGCCCTCGAGCTGCGCGAGTGGGACGAGCTGTCCTACGAGGAGATCGCGTCCCGCGTCGGAGTGAGCATCGGCACCGTCGAGTCGCTGCTCTGGCGGGCCCGGCAGGCCCTCAAGCGCGAGTTGGCCGCCATCTCCGGCCCCGAGGGTCTGCTCGGCGGCGTCCCCATGGTCGGATGGCTCCTGCGCCGGGCGCGCGCCGTGCGCGCCCGACTGCGTATCCGCTCGTCACGCGCCGCCCCCCTCACCGGCGGGGCGTTCACCGCTCTGGGCGCGGTGGTCGTGGCCGGGGTGGTCGGCGCTGTTGTCGTCGGCGGCCAGCAGGTCAGCCCGGCGTCGACGGGCACCCCCACCCTTCCGAGCACCCGCTTGAGCGTCGACCACCCGGCTGCTCCCCCGACCACCGTGGCACCGGCTGCTGTCGCGTCGGGCGGCGCCGGCGTCTCGCCCGCCACGACTGTCCCGGCCGGCCACACCCGCACCGCGTTGAACGGGGTGGTCAGCTTCGGCGGCGCGGCCGCCCGCCGCGAGGCGCAGCAGGACCCGGTGTACGCGTCGATCGGACCCGCGTATCTCGGCGTCGACCCGACCTCGACCGCGACCTACGTCGGAAGCCAGGTCGGCGCGGCGGGCGGGGCTGCCGCCGCATCGGCCGGGTCCGTCGTCGGGGCGCTGCACCTGCCCCTCCCGTCCTCCACCGGCGCCCCGGCGTCGACGTCATCTCATCCAGGAGTGTCTCCATGAAGCGTCTCTCGTCCCGAACCCGCCGGGTGGTGGCGGCACTGGCGCTGGTGTCGGCCGGAGTCGGCGGCTCGGTGGGCACGGCCCTCGCCATGGGTGGTCACAACCACGCCGTGGCCGACCCGCACTTCGCCTGTCTCGGTGTCGGCAAGTTCGGGCTCTGCATCGGCCCTCCCGGCACCTGACCGCCGAAGGGGTCCGTCAGGGCAGTCGGGCCTGCATCAGGTAGACCTCGTAGGGCCCGTACTGCGACATGGTGAAGTAGATGTCGCGACCGGTCTCCACCGGCACCAGGTACGGGGCATAGAGCTCGGGGTAGTCGGCGGCGGTGGCCACCACCTGCTCACTGCTCCACGGGCCGGTCAGTTGGGCGGCGGTACGGAGCACCACCGCCAGGCGGAGTCGACCCGCATCGACCTGCTGGCCGCCCGGGTCCTGGAGGCCGAGCCCCGCCCGGTCGCCGCCCCCCCTCCGGTCCCGGGCCCGGCTCCGGCCGGACGGCTGGCCCG
>DASUHN010000222.1 GCA_036273495.1 Acidimicrobiales bacterium
TCGGCTCTACGGGGCTGCGGGTGCCTGGTCATGCCGAGCTGGTTCGAAAGCTTCTCCATGGCGCTCACCGAGGCCTGGGCCGTGGGCCGCCCGGCCCTTGTTCAGCAACGCTCGTCCGTGCTGGCCGGCCAGGCCCGCCGCAGCGGAGGGGCCATCCCGTACCGGGGCTTCGCCCAGTTCGAGGCCGCCCTCGATCTGCTCGAAGAGGAACCCGGGCTCGGTGACCGGCTGGGGGCGGCGGGACGGCGCTACGTCGAGGCTCACTACGCCTGGCCCGACGTCCTGTCCCGTTACGAGCGGCTCTTGGCGACCACGGCGCGGCGGTAGGCCGGCCGTCGTCACGTGGGGGTCGCACGGACGTGCCCAGACAAGCCGTCGCCGTTCTCGGGAGTTCTCGGGCGTCCTCGGGGCGTCCTCGGGGCGTCCCCCCGCCCCCCCCGCAGGAAAATCTGTCTGTCGGACGTGAACTTTCAAATACGGCCGGGTTTTCGCCACTGCACGTGCATTGTTGGGTACGCCGTGCGGCGGTCAGCCCGCTCCTCATCGACGGATGGCGGCTGGCGCGCCACGCATCGTGCAGACGATACCGGCCGTATTCGAATCTTCACATACGGCACGAGAAAAGCATTTCGCGCAGGTGGGGGAGGAGCTCCCGGGGAGGAGTCTCTGGCAACGAGCTCTCGGAAAGGTGGCCTGCGCCCGAAACCGCAGATCAGACGGGCAGCTTGCGGAACAACGGGCCCGGCAGGTGCCGGAGCACCACCATCACCGCCCTCAGCGCGGGTGGGGCCCACACCGTGTGGGCGCCTCGACCCAACCCGTCCACGACGACGTCGGCCACCGCCTCGGGGGTGGTGGCCAGCGGGGCCGGCTTCATCCCGGCCGTCATGCGCGTCTTCACGAACCCGGGCCGCACGACCATGACGTGCACCCCCTCCGGCGCCAGCGCGGCTGCGAGGCCCTGGTAGAAGGCATCGAGTCCGGCCTTGGATGCGCCGTACACGAAGTTCGAGCGCCGGGCCCGCTCGCCGGCCACGGAGGACAGCGCGACGAGGGCGCCATGGCCCTGGCGGCGCAGCTGCTCGGCCACGGCCACCCCCACCGACACCGCGGCTGTGAAGTTGGTCTCGACGACCCCGGCCGCGGCGCCGGGGTCCCGTTCGTCCCGCGTCTGGTCCCCCAGCACGCCGAAGGCCACCAGGACCACGTCGAGGTCCCCTCCGGCAAACACCGCCTCCACGGTGCGGGCATGGGTGGCCCGGTCCTCGGCCTCGAAGGGCACCACGTCCACCCGCGCTCCGTGACGGTGGCGGAGATCCGTGGCCACGTTCTCGAGAGCCGCGCCGTCCCGACCGGCCAGCACCACCCGGGCCGTGCCCCCGCCGACCAGCCGCTCCACCACCGCCCGCCCGATCTCGGAGGTCCCACCGAACACCGCAACCGACTGTGGACGGCCGAGGGCGTCCTTCATGCGATTCCTCCGGTGGCGCCGGCCCCCAGGTGGCCGAGGCGCCGGGCCAGGTCGGAGCACATCACGCCGTCGGGATCGGCGCGGCCCCGGACCTCCTGCCACTCCTCGAGCCGCGGATACATGGCCCGCACCCGCTCGGAGCGCAGCCGGGAGTCCTTGGCCAGGTACACCCGTCCACCGGCCTCGGCCAGGTCGGCGTCCAGGGAGTCGAGCAGAGGGCCCAGGGCCGATGGCCCGACCGGCATGTCGAGGGCCAGCGTCCAGCCCGGCGTGGGGAACGAGAGATGGCCGGCGTCCGCCCCCCCGAACCGCTTGAGGACCCCGAAGAACGACGGGCACCCTCCCCCGGCCAGCCGCTCGACGGTCCGGCGGAGCACGTCCTCCTGACCGAAGGGCAGCACCAGCTGGTACTGCAGGAAGCCACGGTGGCCGTACAGGCGGTTCCACCCGCTCACCCCGTCGAGGGGGTGGAAGAACCCGGCCAGGCCGTGGACCGCCCCTCTCTCCCGGCGGGGGGCACGCCGGTACCACGCCTCGTTGAATGCCCGGATGCTCATGGCGTTGAGCAGCGCCGACGGCGCCCACGGCGGAGCGGCCAGGACGGTCCGGGGCGCGAAGCGCAACGGGTCGGCCCGCCGGGCGTCCGGCAGGGCCGCAGCGGGAGCGTGGTCGCCGCGAGTGAGGACCGAGCGCCCGAGGGACCGGCCGCTGGACAGACAGTCGATCCAGGCCACCGAGTAGCGGTAGCGGTCATCGCCCTCCGTCATGAGCGCCATGGTGGTGTCGAGATCGGGGGTGCGATCGGTGTCGACGACGATGGCGCTGGACTCGACGGCGATCATGCGCAGGTCGACCTCGGTTATCACGCCCGTCAGGCCCATCCCGCCGACCGTGGCCCAGAACAGGTCGTCCTCGGGACGGAGCTCGTGGGTCCCGGTCGGGGTGACGAGCCGAATGCGCGTCACGTGGCGACCGATGCTCCCGTCGAGGTGATGGTTCTTCCCGTGCACGTCGGCGGCTACCGCGCCACCGACCGTCACCTGCCTGGTCCCGGGGGTGACGGGGACGAACCAACCGCGCGGGACGAAGGTCCGCATCACCGTGTCCAGGCTCACTCCCGCTCCGGCCCGGAGGTTGCCGTCGGCGTCGAGCTCCAGCGGCTCGGTCAACCCGCTCGTGTCGACGACCGTTCCCCCGGCATTCTGGGCGGCGTCACCGTACGAGCGGCCCAGGCCCCGGGCCAGCACCCCGCGCCGGCCCGCCGTCCCGAGCAGGTCGGCGACCTCCGCCGCGCTCCCCGGCGAAGCCACCTCCGCCCGCGTCGCCCCCGTGCGCCCCCAACCGGTCAGCAGCTGAGCAGGCACCGGAGTCAGATGGCGTACACGCCGAGGGCGAACACCAGCGCCCACACCGCTGCCAGGAGCTGCACCAGGCGGTCGTGCAGGAAGACGTCCTCGGGGGCGTCCCCGCCCCCCTCCTCGAGGATCAACGAGTAGCGCAGGACGGCCAGCACGAACGGGGCGATCGAGAGCTCGAACCAGATGGCCCCGCTCCCGGGATGGCCCGCCGGTGACGCCTTCTCGAACGCCCACAGGCAGTAGCCGGCGATGGCGACCGCCGAGGACACCGAGCGGACGTAACGGAGGTACCCGATGGAGTAACGGCCCAGCGTGGCGCGGTGCTCGGCGGCGTCGTCCCCCAGGCCGACTTGCTCGGCGTAGCGCTTCCCCGCCACCACGAACAGCGAGCCGAAGGAGGCCACGATCAGGAACCAGTTGGACAGCGGCACGCCGGTGGCGACGCCGCCGGCGATGGCCCGCACGATGAACCCGGACGCCACCGCCCCCATGTCGAAGACGGGCTCGTGCTTGAACCACAGGGAGTACCCGAGAGCGGGGATGGCCACGTAGGCGGCCATGGCGACGAGGAGCTTGAGCCCGACCACGGCCGACAGGCCCAGCGCCGCCGACATGAGGACGGCCGCCGTGGCGATTGCCGCCGGGACCGGGAGGAGCCCCGAGGCCACCGGGCGGGCGGACTTGACCGGGTGGAGGCGGTCGGCCTCGGCGTCGACGGCGTCGTTGAGGAAGTAGGACCCGGACGAGGCGAGGCAGAACAGGGCGAAGGCCGCCGCCGCCCGCCCCAAAGCGTGCGGATGGAAGACGACCCCGGCCGCGCCGGGCGCGGCGAAGACGAGCAGGTTCTTGATCCACTGCCGGGGCCGGGCGGTGTGCACCACCGCGCCGAGCAGGCTCCCGGTGCCGGCGGCATCCCCGGCGCGGCGGGGCGGGATGATGTCCCCGAAGGGCGCAGTCGGGATGTCGAAGCGGGCCTCCCCGGCCGGGGCGTGGTCGCTCATCAGGCGGGGGGCCGGAGGCCGCGGCGCTCCAGGCGGGGAAGCTCGATCTTCGGGCAGCGGTCCATGACCACGTCGAGACCGGCGGCGCGGGCCCGTTCCGCCGCCGCCTCGTCGACCACGCCGAGCTGCATCCACACCGCCCGGGCCCCGGCCGCCACCGCCTCGTCCACGTGGGCGCCGGCGAGCTCGGACCGCCGGAAGATGTCGACCACATCCACCGGCTCGGGGATGTCCGCCACTGTCGGGTAGCAGCGGGCGCCCAGGATCTCCGGGCAACTCGGATTGACAGGAATCACCGCGTAGCCGTGGGACAGGAGGAAGGCGGCCACGTCGTGGCTGTCCCGGCGTGGATCGGGCGAGCAGCCCACCACGGCCCAGGTCCGGTACCCGGTGAGCACTCGTCTGATCGTGGTCTCGGCCGGCTGCATGCGGGTGCGCCCCCAGGGATTCGAACCCTGAACCTGCGGGTTAAGAGCCCGTTGCTCTGCCGTTGAGCTAGAGGCGCGAAGGGGAAACACTACCTGGGGCCCCACCGACCTCCGACAGCCGCAAGGGGTCGGCGCCGGCGGCCGCCAGAGCCGATTCGGGGTGACCGAGGGGACTCGAACCCCCGACCTCCAGGGCCACAACCTGGCGCTCTAACCGACTGAGCTACGGCCACCGTGGACGGCCCAGCATGGCACAGGAGGGGCCGCGCCCCGGTCGACTTCGCCGTTCCCGGCCCTACCCTGTCGGCCGGGAGGAGGCCGTGTGGCACCCGGGACGGCTCGCTGGCTGATCGACGGCAACAACGTGATGGGGTCCCGGCCCGACGGCTGGTGGCGGGACCGCCGGGGCGCCGCCCGCCGCCTGGTGGGCGAGCTGGAGCGCCACCAATGGCCGGAGGGGGCCGAGGTGACGGTGATCTTTGACGGGCCGGGCTGGGGACCGGAGCCCGAGGGCGCCGAGCACCGGACAGTCGTCCAGGTGGTCCACGCCGGAGCGCACCGCTCCGCTGACGACGCCATCGTCGAGGCTGCCGGGCGGCAGGGGTCGGCGGTCGTGGTGGTGACCTCGGACCGGGGCCTACGGGACCGGGTCCGGGCGCTGGGCGCCGAGATCGTGCCGAGCCGGAACCTCCTCGACCGATTGGGCGGCGGACAGCGGGACGGGTCCCATTAGCCTTGAAAGGCGGCCCCGAGTGGTGCGGGGCCGATCTCGCCGCCGTAGCTCAATGGATAGAGCGACGGACTTCTAATCCGAAGGTTGCAGGTTCGAGTCCTGCCGGCGGCGCACCGAGGCGGCGCTCGGAGGGGAGGTTCTAACCGAGCCTCGCCCTCTCTCGGCGTTGTCCGCCACACTTGTGGATCGTGGACGGCGCATTCGGACCTACGACCCCCTCTTTCGAGAGCAGCGGCCGACCCCCCGGGGGCGGCGACGAATCGATGGGGACATTGGAGAACCCCGCTGATCGGCGGCGCCGGGCCTGGCCTCTGGCCATCGGCGTGGTCATCGTCGTCGTCGGAGTCGGCATTGGGCTGATCGTTGCCTCGGGTGGTTCGACAAACCCGGGGGCCGGCATCGCTCCCGCCGCCTTCGTCCTGTCTGCCAGCCAAACCACTCTCACTGAACGCACGGCGGACCTCGTCCTCGCCGGAACGGTCTCGACCGCCGGTAAGGGCATCCCCCTCAATGGGACCGGGGAAGCAGCCCTCTCCAATCCTCAGCAGTTTGCCGCAACGGTTGACTTCACCGGCCCGGGCGGGACGATTGAGCAGAAGGAGGTCGTCGCCGACGGTAGGTTCTTCATGGGGATAGAAAGCCACGGTCAGGACATCTCTGCGCTTGTCCCCGGCAAGCACTGGGTCGAGATTCCGATTCCGGTCGGCACAGGGAGTTCGCTGGGAACAGGAACGAGTGATCCCTTGGCCCAGTTGCACCTGTTGGCCGCGAAGGGCAACACCGTCACGACCCTCGGGACCAAGTCGATTCGTGGGACTACAGCATCAGGGTACGCGGTGACAATCAGCCGCCAGAACCTCCTCGACGCGGAACAGAAGTACCTCTCGTCTAGCGGTATCGATCCCGGTACTCAACAGCAGATCGCGCAGGCTGCACAGAGTCTTCAGCCACTCACTATGGATGTCTGGTTCGACGCGTCGAAACTGTTGCGCCGCATGTCCTTCTCGCTCGATACGACCCAGAACGGCCGCGATGTTGCCGTGAACTTGGACATGGACTTCGTGAACTATGGGGCTCACGTATCCATATCAACGCCCTCGGCGGACGATGTCGTATCCCTGAATCAGTTCGAGGCGGCCGTCAAGGCACATTCGGAAAGTGGCGGTTAGGTCGCATCAGACCCGGCGTCAGAAGGTGAAGCGGGTCAGGCCCCCCGGCTCCGCACCCCACACCACCGTCGCCGACCGTGGTTCGATGCGATAGACGGTCCAGGGCGGCGGCCCCTGTGACGGTGCGTTGAAGGGGGCTGTGATGCCCGATCCGCTGGGATCGGGCTCCACCGGCCAACCACCGTCGGCCCACGCCTTTGCCACGCGGGCCACGATGGCCGGGTCGGTCACCCGCGCCGCGTCACCCTCGACGACGACGTCTGCATCGCGGATCGACATGGCGATGGAGCAGCGTGGATCGCGCCCGACGTTGCGGCCCTTCCGGGTGTCACCCGTCTGGAACCAGAACGTGCCGTCCAGCCAGATGGCACCCACGGCGGTCACGTGCGGGCTGCCGTCCTCGTTGACCGTGGCGAGCCATGTCGTACGAGAGTTGTGGGCGTCCGGAGCCGGCACCGATCCCGTGTCGAGCTTCTCGACGACCGCTTCCCACTGAACGGGCGGCAGTCCGTCCGCTGCGCCCAGATTGATGATCTCCATGGCTCGTCTCCTTGTCGTAGCCGGCACCACCCGTGCGAGGGCGTGCGTCGCAGATCAGACGAGCCGTGGGCCGCAAAGTCATCGCGTTTCCCTGCCCGCGCCGGCCGGGCCGGCTGGACGGTCCGCTAGGCCGAAGCCAGAAGACGGTCCCTCACCTGGTCCTCGAAGCACTTCGGCGGCAACGCTTCGGAACCGCACAGAACCGAGGCCTGGACCATGAACAGGTCCTCGTCGGCGCCGTTGAGCAGCTCGATCCGCCGGCGCCGCTCCTCGACGGGTGCCAGGCGGGGTTCGTAGCAGTCGGCGAAGACCTGGGCGGCGAAGCGCAGCCGCCGCATCCGCTCGGCTCGCTCCTCGACATACCCGCCCAGGACAGCGGGGCTCCAATCCTGGGGCGAGGAGATCAGCGCCTCGCTCACCATACGGGCGTCACGCAGGGCGATCGACAGTCCCTGGCCGATGACGGGGTCGCTGAAGCCGCCGGCGTCGCCGACGAGGGCCACCCCCTCGACGACGGGGTCATCGACCCAGCTGTCGAACATGGGGTATCCGGCGCACGGCCCCGCCGCGTCCGCCTCGGCGAAGCGCTCGCTGCCGGGCAGCGAATCGAGGCGGAACCCCTCCAGGAAGTGGGCGGTGCGATCGGAGCCGGACAGCCGGGCCCGCTCGTCGGCCCGCATGGCCAGGTAGAGCCGGGCCTTGCCCCCGCCCTGGGGGAAGACGTAGAAGAGCCGGTCCCCCTCGGTGCCGACCACGGCGTCGCCTTCGGGCCAGGCCTCGACACCGGACACCAGCAGTCCGGCCAGGAACACCCGGGGGTCGGTCCGGTTGAGCTCGATCCCCATCTGCCGGCGCACCCCGGACTCCCGTCCATCGGCGCCGATGACGATCCGGCAGGACACGGCCCGCTCTCCGTCGGGGCCGACATAGCGGACCTCGGGGGTCCCCCCCGCCACGACCTTGACCTCGCTCACCCCGTGGATCACCTGGGCCCCGGAGGACACCGCCGCCGCCTCGAGGGCGCGACACACGGTGGGGTGGCCGATCCCCAGGGCTCCGGGCACCTCGGGCACGAGCGCCCCGAGCGGGGTGGCCCCGGCCTCCGACTCCTCACGGGTCAACGCCTCGTCGTGGACGATGAACCGGCTCGTCACGTTTCCGCCGGCTGCGACGAGGGTGTCGAACACCCCGAGGCGCTGCGCCTCGGCCACCCCCCACGGTTGCAGGAACTCACCCCGGACGTGGTCGGCGTACTCGACCTGGCGCTCCAGGACGAGCACGGTCAGACCCGCTTTCGCCAGGGCGTCCGCCACTGCGCTTCCACCGACGCCGGCCCCTACGACGACGACGTCGGCTCGTTCGGTGTTGCCCATGTCCGTGTCCCCCTTCAGTCCGCCGGTGCTGCCCGGGACACCCCGCCGGCCTCTGTCCGGCCAGGTGTCGGCAGCTAGGGCATCGGCCTGCCGGTGCCTGATCTGAGGATGCGTCCGGGCCCTTGCGGCGCTAACGCCCCCTCGTCACGAACTCAGCGACCCGGTCGGTCCACGAACCGACCTCGGCGGCCGTCGACGCCACGTGCAGCTCGGAGTGACGGAGAAGCCCGGCCAGCTCACGCGCCGTCGATTCGGGATGGACCGGGTCACCCGTCCACGCCAGGATCAGCGCCGGGATGGTGATGCCGGCCACCGCATCGCGGTCGGGCAGGTTGGCCCGGGTGGCGCCCCGGAGGACGTGGGCCAGCCGGCGTGGGTCCCACGCCCGGCTGGCGGCGGCCTGGCGCTGGCGCCGGTCCTCGTCCCCCCGGAAGGGGTCGGGGGGCTCGATGGCCGCCCGCGCCGCGATCAGGGCCTCGACGCCCTCCCGCTCCACCAGGGCGGCGGAGACCTCCCACTGCTCGGCCTGGGTCGCCCGGCTCTCCCATCCGGTCGGGGGGATCACCAGGACCAGGCTTTGCACCCGGTCCGGGGCCAGCACCGCGGCGTGCAGCGCCGTCCCGCAGCCCATCGACGCCCCGCCGGCGATGTACTCCCCGATCCCGAGGGTGTCGGCCAGGGCCAGCTGGTCGCGCCCGAGCTCCTCCCAGCTGTACCCGTCGAGGTCCGGGGTCGACTCGGACTCCCCGTGCCCCCGGGCGTCGTACCGGACCACCGACACGGGGATCCGGCTCCAGTCGAGCGCCCCGAGGGCGGCGTCGCTGACCCGGTTCATCGACAGGCCGTGGCCCCAGATCAGCTGGGGGCCGGAGCCCGACGTCTCGTAGGCGAGGCGGGTGCCGCGTACCTCGGCCCGGTTGCTGGCGGCGGTCGGAGCCACTACCCGGCGGCCCGCCCCAGCGACTCCGGGTTGATGGGCGTGGGCATGGCCTGAACGGCGGGGAGGACCTTCTCGGCGAACAGCCTGAGGCTGCGCTCCGCCTTCTCCCGCGGCATGCCGCCGTAGAAGACGTGCACGACCAGCTCCCCGAGACTGATGGCCCACTGCAGCGACCTGATCTTGTCGATGATCTCGTCCGGGGTCCCGATGGGCTGGGTGGCCCTCCGGGCCGCCAGGTTGGCGTCGGCCAGGCCGACGTCGGCCGAATGGCGGGTCACGTAGTCCTCGTAGCCCTTGATGCCCTGGAAGCCGGGATTGTTCCACTCGAAGTAGTGGTGCTGGGCCGCCAGCAGCTGGTTGTGAAAGAAGTCCCATCCCTCCTCGGCGGCGGCGGAGGTCTCGGCGCAGTACATCCACAGGAGAGTGGTGGGCTGGTCGGGAGGCAGGCCCAGCTCGGCCCGGATCTCGTTGAAGCGGCGGACTCCCGAGGTCATGGAGTCGAGGTCGTCACCGGACACGAACATCTGGCCGAGGCCGTTCTCGGCCGCCAGCCGGGCCGACTTCTCCGTGGAGAAGGCGGCCTTGATGTCCCTGGTGACCTCCCCCTTGTGCCGGGCCTGGGGGCGGATGGTGGTCGGGGGGATCTTGAACACCTGCCCGTCGTAGGTGAAGCGCTCCGCTCCGTCGGCGGCCCGAATGGCGTTGACGACGTCATAGAAGTAGGTGTGGGACTCCTCGATGGGCACCCCGAGCGAGGCGTACTCGTGGGGCGCCACGCCGCGGCCGATGCCGAGGTGGAGGTGCCGGCCCCGCAGGAGGATGTCGAGCATCGAGATCTCGCTGGCGAGCCGGACCGGGTTCCACCACGGGGCCACGATCACGGCGGTGCCGACGTCGACCCGTTTGGTCCGTCCTGCCCAGTAAGCCAGGTATTGCAACGGATTGGGCTGCATCGAGTAGGCGGAGCCGTAATGCTCGGTGGCCCATATGGAGTCGTAGCCGAGTGGCTCGACCAGCTCCCCCATGTACAGCGTGTTCTCCATCTGGACGTGGTCGGGGATCTCGGGAGGCCGCTCGTAGTCCCCGCTCATCAGGCGGGGCCAGTCCTCCTGGTTGTACCCGGTGACCATCACCCCGCAGTGCATCCACGTCCCCCTTCGACCCGTCGGCTCAGCTGTCGAGCAGGATCGTAAACGGTCCGTCGTTGGTCAGGCTCAGGCTCATCTGCTCCCTGAACCGGCCCACCGCCACGCGCGCGCCCCTGGCCGTGAGCGCCGAGGCCACCCGGTCCACGAGGGGGGCGGCCTGCTCGGGAGGCGCGGCCGCCACGAACGACGGCCTTCGCCCCCGGGATGCGTCGGCGTACAGGGTGAACTGGCTGACGACCAGTACCTCCCGACCGAGATCGGCGGCGGAACGGTTGGCCCGCCCGGTCTCGTCCTCGAAGATCCGCAGGTTCCACAGCTTGTCGGCCAGGCGATCAGCCGCCTCGTCGCCGTCGGTATGGGTCACCCCGACGAGGACGCAGAGTCCGGGACCGATGGTGCCGACGACCTCGCCGGCCACCGTCACCGATGCCAAGGTGACCCGCTGGACCACGGCGCGCACGACCGTCGAGGGTAGCGTCGGCCCTCTGCCCTGAGGACGGGAGCGACATTGGGCCTGGTGGACGGGAAGGTCGTGTTGGTGACGGGGGCGGGCAGCGGCATGGGCCGGGCCGGGGCGGCGATATTCGCCCGGGAGGGGGCGGCCCACGTCTACGCGCTCGACATCGACGCGGGCGGAGCCGAGAAGACGGTCGAGCTGGTGGGGAAGGCGGGCGGGCGTGCCACTCCGGTCACGATCGACGTCACCGACGAGGACGCGGTGGCCGAGGTGGTGCGACGGGTCGTGGCGGAGGCGGGCCGTCTCGACTGCGCGTGGAACAACGCCGGGATCAACGACGTCTCCCGGCCCTTCCCCGATCTGACGCGCGCGGCCTGGGACCGCATGCTGGCGGTGAACCTCACCTCGGTGTTCCTTTGCATGCGCGAGGAGCTGCGCCAGATGCAGACGCAGGGCGGGGGAACCATCGTCAACACCTCGTCGGGGGCCGGCCTGATCGCCGCCCCGTTCCTCCCCCATTACACCGCCGCCAAGCACGGGGTGCTGGGCCTGACCAAGGCGGCCGCCCAGGAGTTCAACGGGCGGGGGATCCGGGTCAACGCGGTCTGCCCCGGGATGGTGGACACGCCGATGATCCAGGACTGGTTCCGGACCAGCCCGGAGATCGCCAACGCCGTGCTCGCCACCATGCCCGGAGGCCGGTTGGGACAGCCCGCGCAGGTGGCGGAGGCGGCGGTGTGGCTGTGCTCGGACGCCGCCGACTGGGTGAGCGGGCTGTCGATGGTCGTGGACGGCGGTCAGGTCAACCGATAGCGGGCGCCATGGGCCGGGTGGAAGACCGGCGGTAGCCTGGCTCCATGTCCATCAAGCGCCTGAACCACGCCGTGCTCTACGTGCGGGACGCCGAGAGGTCGGCCCAGTTCTACGAGTCGGTGCTCGGGTTCGAGCGGGTGGCGATGGGTGAGGGCCTCAGGGGAGCCGTGTTCATGCGGGGGCGCGGGTCGACCAACGACCACGACCTGGGTCTGTTCTCGGTGGGCGACGCCGTCGGGGAGTCGGGGGCGGGCCGGAGCACGGTCGGCCTGTACCACCTGGCGTGGGAGGTCGACACCCTGGCCGAGCTCGAGCGGCTGGCGGGCCTGCTCCGCGACGCCGGCGCCCTCGTCGGGGCCAGCGACCACGGAACCACCAAGAGCCTCTATGCCAAGGACCCCGACGGCCTGGAGTTCGAGGTGGCGTGGGTGGTCCCCGCCGACCGCCTCGACCAGGCGGCTCTCGAGTCGCGCTCGCGGATCTCCGCCCTCGACCTCGACCGGGAGAAGGCGCGGTACGGGGCCGAGACGCCTGGGGGGATCGGCGTCTCGGCCCCGGCTACCGCCTGACCGTTTGACGTTCGGACCGGGCATCGACCCGGTCCGGGGTCATATCCCGATCTGGGTGGCCGCCGTCTTGTCCTGGGTCGCCAGCGACGAGGGCAGCGGGGCGTAGTAGAGGCTGTTGGCCGAGGCCTGGCCGCCGGTCACCGCGTAGGTGATGAAGTCCTTGAGGAGAGTCGCCTTGGCGGCGTCGGTCTGCTTCGAGGCCACCATCACCCAGGTGGTCGAGGCGATCGGGTAGGCGCTCGCTCCCGTCGGCGTGTAGTTGGGCTTCACCGTCAGGTCGGCGGGCACGGTGGCCTCGGACAGGGCCGCGGTGACCGCGTCCGAGGTCGGCTGCACGAAGCTGCCGGCGCCGTTGTTCACCGAGGCCATGGGCAGCTGGGCGCCCTTGGCGTAGGACACCTCGGCGTAGCCGATCCCGCCCTCGGTCTGGCCCACGGCGGCGGTGACGCCGTCAGAGCCCTTGGCGCCCTGGCCGCCCGGAGCCGGCCACGTCTTGTTGGCGCCGAAGGTCCACACCGACGACGGAGCGGCGGCGGTGAGGTACGAGGTGAAGATGTTGCTGGTGCCGGAGGAGTCGGACCGGTGGAAGGTCTGGATGGCCTCGGACGGCAGAGTGACGCCGGAGTTGAGGGCGGCGATGGCCGGATCGTTCCACTTCACGATCTTGCCGGCGAAGATCCCGGCGATCGTGGCGCTGTCGAGCTTCAGACTCGAGACGCCGCTGACGTGGTACTCGAGGGCCACCCCTCCGGCCGCCCACGGGATCTGCAGGATCGTGCCCTTGGCCGCCAGCGCCTGGCTCTGCGCCGACGACAGCACGGCGTCGGACGCGCCGAAGTCGACTGTCCCTGCCGTGAACTGGGTGATGCCGGCGCCGGAGCCGACGGCCTGATAGTTGATCGTCGAGCCCGGACACTTGGCCTCGTAGTCCTTGGTCCACTGCTGGAGGATGGTGGCCACGAACGTCGAGCCGGCGCCGGTGATCGTCCCGGAGCCACACGCCACCGCCGCCGTGGTGCTGCTGGTCGACGCAGCCGTGGTCGACCTCGACGCCGCCGGCGTGGAGCTGCCGCACGCCGCCGCCGCCAGGCCGAAGGCGGCGACGAGGGCGGACCCCGCCGCGCTCCTACGGAAGGTACGAGTGGTGGATTTCGCGTTCGCTGAGCTGGTCACGCCCGCACCGTAAAAGGGCTCCGTGAACTGGAGGCGCTGTTCCAGTGAACGCCGCGGGAACGAGCGGAAAATTCGTGGTTCAGCGGCGGGGCCGGCGGAGCCTGCGCAGGGCTAGCGCCCCGACCAGGGCCAGGCCGGCAGGGAGCAGCTCCTGGGTCCCGCCGGTCACGGCCAGGCCGCGGTGGCCGGCGGCGCTCCCGGCACCCGACGAGGTGAGCCCGCCGCCCGTCGGAGCCGACCCGCCCGGAGCCGACGAGGACCCGGTCGCGGAGGACCCGGTCGACGAGCTGCCGGCCGACCCGACGACCGAGGAGCCGGTCGTGGACCCGCCGGTCGTGGACGAGCTGGTCGGGGCGGTGGAGGAGGTGGTGGAGGAGGTCGACGAGGGTGCGGCTGTCGACGATGACGTCGAGGACGGGGGCGAGGTCGTCGTCGACGACGTCGACGACGTGGCCGCGGGCCGGCTGCTGCCACCATGGGTGGCCAGAGCGGCCACGCTGGCGATCAGCAGCCCCGCGATCGCAAGAGCCGCGGCCAGAATCGAACGTCGGCCCACGATAGATACCTGAATAGCCCCATTGCGCCGGGAATTGGTGGATGGTGCCAGGCCGCGCCCACCTGGCCCACCGAGGACCGCGGCAGACTAGGTGGAGGTGACGGGCGGGCGGTAATGCGCCGCCGTGAACCGCCCCGCCGACCCCTCGAGGAGCCACGCCGACCCCTTGGCCCACCGGGTGTCCTTCCCCAGGTCGACCCCGTCGGCGGCGGCCTCGTCCAGGATCGCCGGGATGACGTCCCCGTGGGTGCACAGCACGACCATCCGCCCGGCCGGGGACGACCCGGCCCGCTCCCGGGACACCAGCAGGCCCCGGGTCAGGCCGATGGCCTCGGTCTCGTGCCCCTCGGCCAGGGCCGGCTCCTCCTCCACCGGGAGCCCCACCGTGCCGGCCAGGGGCTCCACCGTCTGCACGCACCGGAGATAGGGGCTGGAGAGGAGCTGGTGGATGCGGGGCACCTTGGCCCCGGTCCATGCCGCCGCCAGGCCCTCGGCCTGCCGGTGCCCCATGCGGTCCAGAGGCCGGAGGTGGTCGGGGCCGGCCCAGTGGCTCCGGGACCCGGCGCTCGCGTGCCTGACGAGCAGTACCTGCAGCGTCAACCGCCCTCGCCGGCAACCTCGAGGTCGCTGCGGGCCGCCCGGGCGGCGGCCGCCTCCCACAGCCGGGCCTGGGGGGAGTCCCCGGGAACGCCGACCCGGTCCCACGTGGCGTCGGGTTCCAGCTCCCAGACCGCCACCCCGGGGTCGAGGAGGATGTCGAGGACCCGCTGGAGCCGGTCCTGCAACGCGGCGGAATCGACGGGCACCACCACCTCGACCCGGCGGTCGAGGTTGCGCTCCATCATGTCGGGCGACCCGATGTAGTAGCGCAGGTCGTCGGCGCCGTCGGCGCCGAAGCGGAAGATGCGCGAGTGCTCCAGGTACCGCCCCACCACGGACCGGACGCGGATGTTGTCGGACACGCCGGGGACGCCGGGAACCAGCGAGCACATGCTCCGCACGATCAGGTCGACCGGGGTGCCCGCAGCGGAGGCGTCGTAGAGGGCGGAGATCACCTCGGCGTCCACCAGGTTGTTCACCTTCATCACCACCCGCCCGGCCGGGCCGAGGGCGGCCTGGGCGGAGATGAGCCCGATCAGCCGCTCCCGCAGGCCGAGTGGCGCCACCACGATGCTGCGGAAGTCGATCTGGCGGCTGTAACCGGTCAGGAAGTTGAACAGGTCGGTGAGGTCGGCACCGATGTCGGGATTGTGGGTCAGCAGGCCGATGTCCTCGTACAGGCGCGCCGTCTCGGGGTTGTAGTTGCCGGTCCCGATGTGGCAGTAGCGGTGGATGCCGTCGTCCTCCTGGCGCACGACCAGGCAGACCTTGCAGTGGGTCTTGAGCCCGACCAGGCCGTAGACGACGTGGACGCCGGCCTCCTCCAGGGCCCGGGCCCAGCCGATGTTGGCCTCTTCGTCGCCGCGCGCCTGGAGCTCGACGAGCACGGCCACCTGCTTGCCCCGCTCGTTGGCGCGGATCAGCGACTTCACGACCGCGCTGTCCCCGGACGTGCGGTACAGCGCCAGCTTGATGGCCATCACGCGCGGATCGGCGGAAGCCTGGCGGATGAACTCCTGGACGGTCGTGGCGAACGCCTCGTACGGGTGGTGCACGAGCACGTCAGCGCCGCGCACGAGGGCGAACACGTCGGCCGGCTCCCCGTCCGGCCGCTCGAAGCCCAGGGGCGTCACGGGGGCGAAGGGCTCGTCCTTGAGATCGGGGCGGTCGAGGTCGCGCAGGACCATGAGCCCGGCCAGGTCGAGCGGTCCCTCCACCCGGTAGATGTCCTGGTCCTCGACCCCGATCTCACGCGCCAGCAGATCGGTCACCTCGTCGCTCATGTCCGACGAGACCTCGAGGCGGACCGCCTCCCCGAAGCGGCGCCGCCGCAGCTCCATCTCGACCGCGGCCAGCAGGTCCTCGGCGTCCTCGTCGTTCGGGGACAGGTCGATGTTGCGGCTCACCCGGAACGAGAACGCCTCGCCGATCTCCAGGCCCGAGAACAGCCGGTCGAGGTGGACGGCTATGACCTGCTCGAGGGGGACGAACTGCTCCCGGTCGGGCAGGACGACGAACCGGGGCAGGAGCGGGGGCACCTTCACCCGGGCGAAGCGCCGTTCCCCGCCCACCGGGTCCACCACCATCACGGCCAGGTTGAGCGACAGGTTCGACACGTAGGGGAACGGATGGCCGGGGTCCACGGCCAGCGGGGTGAGGACCGGGAAGATCTCCCGTTCGAACAGGGCGTTGAGATGGGCGCGGGCGGCGTCGTCGAGGTCGGACCACGACGCCAGCCGGATACCGCGCTCGGCCAGTCCCGGGACCAGCTCCTTGAGGAAGACCTGGGTCTGGCGCTCGACGAGGCGCTCGACGCGGGCGCGGATGGCCTCGAGCTGCTGGGCCGGGGTACCGGTGCCGGGACCGGGCCCGAGGCCGGCGGCCAGGCGGCTCTTCAGTCCCGCCACCCGCACCTGGAAGAAGTCGTCGAGGTTGGAGGCGAAGATGGCCAGGAACTTCACCCGCTCCAGCAGCGGGAGGGAGGGGTCCTCGGCCTGGGCCAGCACCCGCGTGTCGAAGTCGACGCGGGAGAGCTCGCGGTCGAGGAGGGGGCGGTCGGACCGCGCCATGACCACCGTCGTCACCAGGGGGAGGTGGGTGGGGCCGGGCTCACGCCGACCCCGCCGCCGACTCCGTGGTCGCCGTGGTCGCCAGGGCGACGCGGGCCCCGGCCGCCACCGCCGCGCCGAGCGCCCCGCCGCGGTCTCCGAGGGCCCCCGGGATCACCCGCAGGTTGTCGGCCTGGCCCGAGGGCATGGCCGCAAGCGAGGCCTCCTGGATGCGCTCGACGAACGGCGGGCCCAGCCGGTCGGCGAGGCCGCCGCCGACGACCACCAGAGGCACGTCGAGCAGGGTCACGGCGGTGGCGATCGCCTGTCCGAGGGTCTCCACCGCCCGGTCGATCAGGCTCACCGCCACCCGGTCCCGCGCGCCCAGGGCCCGGGCGAAGACGCTCGACGTCATCCGCCGCGCCTTCGACCACTCCACCAGCACCGTGTCCATGCCGCGGGCGTGGTGCTGGCGGGCCCGGCGCTCCATGCCGGCCCGCCCGGCGTAGGCCTCGAGGTGGCCCCGGCCGCCGCAGCCGCAGCGCCGCCCGCCCGGGCGGACCACGACGTGGCCGATCTCCCCGGCGAAGCCGGTCGGGCCCCGGCGCAGCCGGCCGTCCAGGATCAGGCCGGCTCCGACTCCGGTGCCGACGAACAGGCCCATCACGTCGGGGCAGTCGATGGCCGCCCCCAGCTCGTGCTCGGCCACCGTGCCGACGTTCACGTCGTTGTCGACCACGACGTTCACCCCTCCCAGCGCCTCGGCCAGGGTGGGACCGAGCGGGAAGGGGTCCATCCAGCCCTTGAGGTTGGGCGCCCGGCGCACCTCGCCGGTGGCGAAGTCGACCGCCCCGGGGGCTCCGATGCCGACGGTGTCGAGAGGGCCGCCGTCCCCGAGCTCGCGGACAACCGACACGATGGCGTCCACGACCGCGAGGGGACCGCCCAGCACAGGGGTCTTGGCCTTCAGCTCACCGACGACCTGACCCTCGTCCGTGGCGATGGCGAAGATCTTGGTGCCGCCGAGGTCGACTCCGACCTTCATAGCTACGAACCTCCTGCGTCACCTCCGAAAGGTATAACCCAGACCGGGTACCGGTGACCGTCCGGGCAGATCTCGTTTCCCCCTCGGGCGGTCCTGCGGTAGCGGCCGGTCGCTTCCGCCCGCCGGCCATGGACGGGAGGTCGGCCGGGCTCCACCATGACCAAGTGGCACCCGCGGCGAGGACGTCAGCGGGCGCGACCACCCGCGCCCGCATCCGACCGGTTGCCGAGGATTCCTCGGCTGACCATCTCCGCGAGCGGCTCGAGCTGGTCCTGTTCCGGGTGAGCGCCGCCGCCGAGCGCCGGCGGGAAGGCGAGTGGTCCCAGGTGGACGGCGGTCACGGCCTGTTCGTGTCCGACGCCGAGATCGACGCCCTCCTCCGCCTCCCCCTGCCGCGGCCAGCCGAGGGCGGCCCGCCGGGTGCCCTGGAGGCAGTGGAGGCCCGGGCCGAGCAGGCCCATACCGAAGGCGCCGACATGCGGCTGCGCCGGCTGGCTGCCACCTTCGGCCTGGCCCCGCTCGACGTGGAGATCCTCCTCGTCGCGCTGGCGCCCGACCTCGATCCCCGGTTCGAGCGGCTGTACGGGTACCTGCACGACGACCTCAGCCGGAGGCGGGCCAGCGTGGGGCTGGCCCTCGAGCTGTCCGGCCATCACGGCATGTCGGCCGCGGGGCACCGCCGCCTGCACCCCGACGCGCCCCTGGTGCGCTGGGGGCTGATGATGGTCGAGGACGCCCAGCGTCCCCTGCTGACCAGGTCCCTCCGGGTGCCCGACCGGGTGATCGCCTTCCTGCTCGGCCAGGACGGGCCCGACCCGGACGTGGGGAGCCTGACGACCGTGCTGATGGGCGCCGAGTACCCGGTCACTCAGGAGATCGTGCGCGCCCTCGAGGACGGGATCTGGCTGCTCTATCTGCGCGAGCGGGCCGGGACGGCGGCGGGCTCGGCGGCGGCCGGTGCCTTCGCCCGGATGGGCGTGCGGGCGCTGGGGCTCGACCTCCGCCGCCTGCCCCCGGACCTGGCCGCGTTCGGTTCGAGCCCCCGGGACCTGGCGGTGGCGTGCGTGCGCGAGGCGGCGCTGACCCTGTCGGCGTTGGTCGTCGGGCCCCTGGAGGTGCTGGCGGCGGTCGACCCGCTGGTGGCCCAGGTCTTCGTGGGGGCGCCGGCGCCGGTGGTCCTCACCGGATCGGGGGCCTGGGACCCGGCGTGGACGAACGCCGTGCCGCTCGTGGTCGACGCGCCCCATCCCGACGCCGCCGTCCGTGACCGGGTGTGGTCCGAGGTCCTGGACCACGTCCCGGTGGCCGACGACCTCGACCGGGCCGGCGCCACGGCGCAGTACACGCTCACCCCCGAGCAGGTGTGGAGGGCGGGGCGCGCCGCCGGGCTCCACGCCGCGGCGGCGGGACGTCCCGTCGACGCCGAGCTGCTGCGCGACGGTGTCCGGGCCCAGAATGCCGGACGGCTCGAGGCGCGGGCCCGGCGGATAATTGCCCGGGCCACCTTCGCCGACCTGGTGCTGCCACCGCGGGTGCTCGTCCAGCTGGAGGAGATCTCCGAGTGGGCGCGGTGGCGCGACGTGGTCCGGGGCGAGTGGGGGATGGGGGGGAAGGGGTCGAAGGGGCAGGGCGTCACGGCGCTGTTCGCCGGGTCGTCGGGGACGGGCAAGACGCTGTCGGCCGAGGCCATCGCCAGCTCGCTCGGCTTCGACCTGTACGCCATCGACCTCTCGACCGTGGTCGACAAGTACATAGGCGAGACCGAGAAGCACCTCGAGCGGATCTTCGAGGAGGCCGAGGGCGTGAACGGCGTGCTGTTCTTCGACGAGGCCGACGCCCTGTTCGGCAAGCGGTCGGAGACCAAGGAGGCCAAGGACCGCTACGCCAACGTCGAGGTCGCCTACCTTCTGCAGCGCATGGAGCAGTTCAACGGCGTGGCGGTGCTGGCGACCAACCTGCAGGCCAACCTCGACGAGGCCTTCACCCGCCGCCTCGACGCCCTCGTGGTGTTCCCCGAGCCGGAGGAGGCGGAGCGGAGCCGGCTCTGGGAGGCCCACCTTCCGGCCACCCTGCCCCGGGCGGGGGACCTCGACCTCGAGTTCCTGTCGCGATCCTTCGTGTTGACGGGAGGGGACATCCGCAACATCTGCCTGGCCGCCGCCCACCGCGCCGCGCCGGAGCGGCGCCCGGTCTGCATGGACGATCTGGTGTGGGCCACCGGGCGGGAGTACCGCAAGCTGGGACGGCTGTGCACCGAAGCCGAGTTCGGTCGCTACTTCGGGTTGGTCAGGGTCTGAGCGAAACCGGGCCCGACCCGGCGAGGAGGATGAGATGGGCTTCCTTAGCAAGCTGTGGCGGCGCCTGAGGGGACGAGGCAAGGGTCAGGGCGCGGCCCAGGAGAAGGACGGGAGTGAAGGCCTCCAGGGGGCCATCGGCAACCGTCTCACCACCAAGGCCCTGCAGCAGCAGCTCGTCCCGAAGGCCTGGCCCTCGGGCACGACCGGGCCCCGGACGATGCTCAGCAACCACCACCCGGATGAGTCCGAGATGGGCGGGGACGCGGTGCTCGACTCCGTCTGGGGGAAGAAGACCCACTTTGCCCGCTCCGAAAAAGAACAGTCCCGCTACATGATGTCGACGTCGCGGGCCAAGGACGGGCGGACCCTCCTGACCGGGAACGACGGCAAGCTGCTGGACACGTCGAAGTCGACCATGCCGGTCGGCATGAGCCGGGACGAGGGCCGCAACATCTTCGTGATGGGGGCCGACGGCAAGATGCGCTCGCTCGACGTCGGCTCCGAGTTCCACCGGATCAATCCCAACGTCTCCGACGACTCCAGCCAGTGGAGCGACGCCGAGCGGGTCCATCATTCGACGATGCTCGCCGGCAACGACGTGATGGCTGCCGGGGAGATGGAGGTCGACCAGGGCCAACTGCGCATGATGAGCAACCGCAGCGGCCACTACCGGCCGCCGGTCGCCGCCCTGCACCAGGCGGTTTCCCAGCTGGACCGGTCCGGGGTGGAGATGGGCGGGGTGGGCCTGCAGCTCCTCGGGGACCGGCGGGAGGCGGACCGCACGGCCTCACCCGGCATGCGATCGGTGCCGGCTCTCCAGTTCCTGGCCCACAGCAAGGAGATGGAGGCGGCGCGCCAGCAGGCCCAGGACCCCACCCTCAGCGGTGATGCCAAGACCCGGATCATGAACCAGCCCCTGGAGGCCATCCGGGCCGACCGGGAGCGAAATGCCAACTGGTTCGCGGCGGCGGCGGCCCTGGCCCGGCGGAAGGGGTTGGGTGATCCGGCCAACCCTTCCGAGGAGACGGGTGGGGAGACCGCCGTCGGGGCGCAGCCGGCCGACGACTCGGACCCGATCCTCTACAACCACGTCGACCAGGCCCTGGCTCAGCAGACCTCGGTGCCCGCGTCCGAGTCCTTCTACAACCTCGAGGAGCAGCGCACGGCGCCGAACTCGGCCGCCGCTGCCGAGTTCTACAACCTCGAGGAACAGGAGCCGGCCCAGCAGCCCCCGGCCCGCGACTCGGACCCGAGTCACAACCTCGAGACGGACCAGCCCGCCGAGGAAGCGGTCCAGAACGCCGAAGAGCCGGCACCGGCCGAGGTGGCCGCCGAGATCGAGCGGCTCTACCGCACGAGCCCGGTCTAGCTGTGGCCGGGCCGGAGGGGGCGGCCGGGCCGGCCTGTTAGCGGGTCGTCGAGGTGGTGGACGAGCTGCTCGAGGTGGTGGTCGGTCCCGCGGCCGTGGTTGTCGTCGTGGTGGTGGTCGACGGCGGGGTGTTCGGGGAGCCGACCGAGCCCCACTGCCCGCACTCCAGGGTGGTCATCTGAGGCGGGGCCGACGTGCTGGCCCCGGCCGGGGGCGTGTAGGTCGTCGACTCGGTCTGGCTCTGGATCAGCTGGTCCTTGGTGAAGTCGAAGATCGTGGTGGTGAGGTTGTAGTTGGCCCCGTCGTCGATGCTCACGGCGGACTCGGTCTGCACGAACGGCACGTGGGTGTTTGCATCCCGCCCGCAGCCGAAGGCGTCGTACCGGCTGGAGTTGCCCCCGACGACCAGGTCCATGGTGTGCCTGGTGGCGTCGGTGACCGGCAGCATCCCGCACCCGGAGAAGTCGTAGAGGGCGTCGGTGGCCTCGGCGCCGACCCGGTCGACCTGGACGAAGGCCATCTCGTGGCCCCGCCCGGCCACGTCGAAGCCCCCGAGGGCGGTGGCGATCGGATCTCCCTCGGCGGCGGCGGCCTGGGCCGAGACCGGTCCGACCGAGGACAGCTGGGTCTCGACCGTGTAACCCGTGGAGAGCACCAGGCGCAGCCGGAAGGGCGCCCCCTGGGGCGACGGGACCGCGTACACGTAGATGTGGTCGGTCTTGCCCCCGCCCTCGGCGTCCAGCGTCGCCTGGGTCACGTCGAAGGCGTTGGCCGGGAGCCCGGTTCCACTGAGGCTCGAGATCGGGCACCCGCTCGGCCCGAGGATCACCGTGGTCGTGGTCGGCGGGACGGTGGTCGTCGTGGTGGGCGGCCGGGTCGTCGTCGGCGCCGCCACGACCGCGGGCGGCGCCGCCACGGGGGGCATCGTGGTCGTGGTGGACGGGATGGGCGGCACCAGCGCCACGCTGCTGTTCTTGGTGGGCCCGGGGGATGTCGCGCACGCCGCAGCCCCGAGGGACACCAGGACGGCCGCCGCGGCCCGCTGCCATCGTGCGCCGACCATTGCGCTTCGGAGTGTGCCAGGGCGCGACGGACGCGTACCTATAATCAGCCCGTTCGGGTTTGGGTGAATTGCCCGTTGGGGAAGTCCGGATCATGGAACGTGCAGGCAGGAGGAGGTCAGTGGAGGCGGTCCGCCCGGCGCGCACGCCGGCGTGGGACGCTTTCGTGGACTGCTATCTGACCACCTCCAACCGGGAGGTGGTCGACACCTTCCTGGCCGGCCTGGCCTCGCTCGGCCGGCGCACCGCCGCCTAGGCGCAATCCCCCCTGCCCGAACGGGCAGAGTCGGCCCCGCGGCAGGGTGCAACCGCCAGGGTCCGTGTTAATCGTGATTGAGGAATGTCTTCCTCCGCGGTCCGCCGGGCGCTGGGGGGCGCGCTGGCCGTCGCCCTGCTCACGACGACGGCCCTAGTCACGCGGGCGCTGTCGTCCTCCGACCCGGCCCCGCGCCAGGCGCGGCTGGCCGACAGCACCAGCCCCTGGCCCTCGGTAAGCACCTCCCAGGCGCCCGGTCTGGCGGCGGCGCTGTCCACGGCGCCCAAGGTCGTGACCCTGCACGCCGCCACCTCCCCGCCCCAACCCGTCCCGCCGACGGTGGCGCAGGCGGCGCCGATCCGGCCCCACGAGGTCTTCGCCTTTGCCCCGTACTGGAGCCTCTCGTCGGCGGGGACCACCGCCGTCGGCTCGGCGTCGACGCTGGCGTACTTCGGCCTGGACGTCAACGGCGACGGATCGGTGTCGCGCTCGGGCGCGGGGTGGCAGGGCTACCAGAGCGCCGAGCTGGTCAACCTGATCAACAACGCCCACGCCGCCGGGGACCGGGTGGTGCTGAGCGTCGAGTGCTTCTCCCAGGCCAACCTCGACCGGATCACCTCCGACCCGGCCGCCGCGGCCCGCCTGGCGGGGGAGCTGGCCCACCTCGTGTCGTCCGAGCAGATGGACGGGGTCAACTTCGACTTCGAGGGGACCGGCTCGGCCGACCGCAGCGGGCTGGTCCGCCTGATCGGGGACGTGGCCTCCCGCCTCAAGGCCGTCGACCCCAGGTGGCAGCTCACCGTGGACGTGTACGCCAGCTCCCTCGACGGTGGGGGATTCTTCGACGCCGCCGCCCTCGCCAGCAAGGTCGACGCCCTGTTCGTCATGGCCTACGACATGGGCAGCCGGACGACGCCCTCCCCGACGGCTCCTTTGAGCGGGCCGGGCTACACCGACTCCGGGCTCGTCACCACGTTCGCCAAGGGGGTGCCGGCCTCCAAGGTGCTGCTGGGCATCCCGTTCTACGGCTACGCCTGGCCCACGGCAGGGAACTGGCTGAACGCCGGCCCGACCGGCCCGATCTTCCCGCTGTCGTACTCACAGATCCACCAGGCCGGCCGGCCCACGTACTGGGACCCGACCACCCAGACCCCGTGGACGGCCTGGCAGTCCGACGGCCAGTGGTATGAGGCCTACTTCGACAACCCGCAGTCGATCGCCCTCAAGGTGGCGGCGGCCACCAAGGCCGGGCTGGGCGGCGTCGGGGTGTGGGCCCTGGGGATGGACGGCAGCGACCCGTCGATGCTGGCCGCCATCACCGGGCAGTCGGCGCCGGTCCGGTCCTACGTGGCCGCCCCGCCGCCCTCGCCGGCGGCGGTGGCCTCGGCCGGAGCGGGAGGGGCGGCCCCACAGGTGGTCGAGTCTCCCGCCGCCGGGCCCGCCGCCCCGCCTCCGCCCTCTCCGGTCGCCGGCAAGCTCCCGTCGGCGGCCCTCTGCTCGCTCCTCGCCTACGAGCCGGCGCTGATGTCCACGGTGCAGACCGCCGCCCAGCAGCAGGGCGGCGGCGCCAGCCCCGCCAACCTCCGGGACACCGTGACCGCCCTGGAGGCGACGGCCGGCTGTGTCGGAGGCAAGCCGGCCCCGATCCCGGTGTCGGGCCCGAGCCCGGACGCCTGCGCCCTGCTCGGCGGCATGGCCCAGCTCGCCGCGGTGATCCAGGGGGCGGCCGGCCCCCTGCCGACGGCGCTGGCCGGTGAGGTCGGCCGGGCGGCGGCGGGAGCGGGTTGCAACGGCGTGACCGCCAACGTGGTCCCGGCCCCCGCCAACTGCGCCGGGTTCACGAGCGTCCTCACCTCGGTCGCCGCCGAGGCCGGACCCCTCCAGCGGTACGCCGAGACGCGCCTCGGGCGGTCGCTCGGCGTCGACCTGGTGTCGGCGGTGGAGGGACTGGCCGCGGGCTGCAGCGACAACGGGACGCCGGATCCGTCTCCCCAGATCTCGACGGTGTGCACCATGCTGGTCGACGTCCAGGCCGAGGCGGGGGCGCTCCAGGCCGCGACCGAGGCCTACCTGGGCCACCCCCTGGGAGTGGACCTCACCAAGGTGGCCCACGGTTTCGGCACGCCGATGGGCTGCCCATGAGGCCGTCCCCCTGGCCCGTTCGGGCAGACCTTTCGGCAACAGGTCCAAAGCGGACAGGTGCCGTCGATACGGTCGCTCGAGATGTCTGTCCGGGGCGCGCGGCGCGGGAAGGTCCTCGGTATCGGCGCGCTCGGTCTTCTGACCGGGGCGATCGCCGGGCCGGGTCAGCGCGCGGTCGCGGCGACGCCCGCACCGGGCTCCCCGGTGCCCACCTTCGGGACCAACGGAGTGGTCGTCGACACCTCCTCCGGCGCCAACACGGCCGCCGGGGTGGCGCTGGACGCGAAGTCCGGTGAGCTCGTGGCCGTCGGCTCCGCAGCCGGCCCGAACTTCGCGGCGGCGCGGTTCACGGCCAGCGGTCGGATCGACCGCGCCTTCGGCGGAGGCACGGTCGTGACCTCGTTCCCGGGGACGTCGGGGTCCGAGGCGGAGGCGGTGGCCACCTATCCGAGCGGCACGCCACTGTCGGGCTACGCCCTGGTCGTCGGGACGGCGTTCCTGTCCTCCGGCGGCCGGGAGATGGCCCTGGCCCGGTACACCCCGAGCGGTCAGCTCGACCCGTCGTTCGGCTCCGGGGGCCGGGTCACCGAGCAGGTCCTGCCCCAGGCCGGTGCCGCGGAGGACGACGAGCTCGACAGCGTGGCGGTCGGCGCCTTCGGATCGGTCGTGGTGGCCGGCTACTCGCTGGGGGCCAACCCGGCGGCGCCGAGCGAGCGGGCCATAGCCGTCCTGCGGCTGAACAGCACCGGGGCCCTCGACACCAGCTTCGGCACGGGCGGAGTCGCGACCGTTCCGGTGGGGCAGAGCCAAGACCCCGCTGCAGGCGTGGCGTTGGACTCGTCCGGCCGCCCGGTCGTGGTCGGCTCCGCCGTCGACAACAACAAGAAGGCCAGTGACGTCCTGGTGGCCCGGCTGGGAACGGGCGGAGCCCTGGACCCGAGCTTCGGGTCGGGTGGGATCGCCACCGTGGCCGTCGGCGCCGGCGACGACTTCGGCTACGGGCTGACGGTGCAGTCCGACGGCGGCATCGTCGTCAGCGGAAGCACCTTCGACAGCAACAAGTCGACCTCGGACGGGGTGGTCCTGCGCCTCACGGCGACGGGCGCTCTCGACACCGGCTTCGGCTCGGGCGGCAAGGTGGTCGAGACGGGCGCCGACGCCTTCCGGGCGGTGGCGGTCGAGTCCCCGGGTGGCAACGTGCTGGCGGCCGGCTACGTGACGGGCGCCCACGGGGTCCGGTCCGTGGCCGTCGAGCGCCTGCACTCCAGCGGGGCGCGCGACGGCTCGTTCGGGACCAACGGCCTGTCGGTCACCACCCCGAACGGTGGCTCCTCGGCCGCCGGCTCGGTCGTGCTCGACCCGGCGGGGGTCTCCGACAGCAACGTGGTCGTGGCTGGGCCGCTGTCCAGCGGGTCGGCCACCGGTCTGGGCCTGGAGGAGCTGGTCGGGGGAGGGGCGCCCCTTCCGCCCGCCACCCCGCCGCCGGCGGTGTACCCCGACACCACCGGCTACCACCTGGTGGCCCGGGACGGCGGGGTCTTCGCGTACGGCAACGCCGGGTTCTACGGCTCGGCCGGCGCCATCCACCTGTCGAAGCCGATCGTGGGCATGGCCGCCACGCCGGACGCCAGGGGGTACTGGCTGGTCGCGTCGGACGGCGGCGTCTTCACCTACGGCGACGCCCGGTATTTCGGCTCGGCCGGCGCCATCCACCTGTCGAAGCCGATCGTGGGCATGGCGGCCACGCCGGACGGCAAGGGGTACTGGCTGGTCGCGTCGGACGGCGGCATCTTCACCTACGGGGACGCCGGGTACTTCGGGTCCGCCGGCGCCATCCACCTCTCCTGGTCGATCGCCTCGATGGCGCCGACCCCGGACGGCAAGGGCTACTGGCTCGTGGCCCTCGACGGCGGCATCTTCACCTACGGGGACGCCCACTACTTCGGCTCGACCGGGGGCATGCACCTTTCGCACCTCATTGCCGGAATGGCGCCGACCGCCGATGGCAAGGGCTACTGGCTGGTCGGCTCCGACGGCGGCGTCTTCACCTACGGGGACGCCGGCTTCCACGGCTCCGCCGGGGCGCTCCGGCTCGTGCAGCCGATCGTCGGCATGACCCCGAGCCCGTCGGGCGCCGGCTATCTACTGGCGGCTCGCGACGGCGGGATCTTCACCTACGGCGACGCCGTCTACGAGGGCTCGGCGGGCGGAACGAACCTGACTGCGCCGATCGTCGGGATGGCGCCGTGAACCGGGCTCACCGCCGCCGGAGGGCCATGGTGGCCACTGGCGTCGCCGGTGGTTTTGCCGGTGGCACCGCCCTCCTTGCTCTCCACGCCGTCTCGGCCCTGGCTGCGACCCCCTGCGACTTCAGCGGCGCGACGCCGTACCCCGGGACCCTCACCGTTCCCATGCCGAGCGGCGCCGTGGTCGTGTCGCGGGACCTCACCGGCAACCTGCTCTTCGGCACGAGCGGCTCCCAGTTCACCTGCAGCTACACCGACACGACCGACTCCAGCACGACCAAGGCGACGGTGTCGAACACCACCTCCGTGACGATCACGCCCGTCGCAGGCCAGGCCGTCACCTTCGACCTCACCAACGGACCCCTGGAGGAGTTCGACGGAGCGCACACGACCGTCCTCAACGTCGTGCACTTCGCCTTCCCGGCGTCGTCGGTCCTCGGGACGGTCACGGCCAAGGGGATCGGCTCGGGCAACGACATCACCAGCCCCGGTCTCACGGCGGCGGCCACGGTCGGTTCCCTCGGTCTGTCCCTCAATGCCGGGCTCGGGAGCCCTGATGTGACCTTCGGCGCTTCCTCCGTAGTGTCCGGTTTGAACCTGGATGCCAGCTCGGCCACCGCCGCCGTCGACCTCGGCGCCGCCGGCGGGGCCCAGGGCACCGGCACCCCGGTCACAGTCCCGGTGACCCTCGAGGGAAGCCCCCTCAGCGGGACGCTGACCGCCGGCAACGGCACGTCGACCCTCACCGCCAACTCCGCCTCGTCCGCTCTCGTGGCCGGCTCCGGGAACGGCACCTTCACCGGCACGGGGACCAACACGCTCGACCTGGGCGCGGTCACCTCGCCCGTCGCGGGCCTGACCGGCAGCGCGTCGGGGACGGTCACGGCCGGGGCGGCCAACGACACGTTTACCGGGGTGACCACGGTCAAGGGCTCGAAGTCGAGCGGGACCACTTTCGACGTGGCGACCAGCGGGTTCACCGTCGCCGGGCAGGGCGTGTCGACCAACCTGCTCGACCTCTCGGGCGTAACCAACCCCGACGTTCTGGTGACCGGCCCGGGCAGCAGCGCCGGGGCGGCGGGGACCGTCACGTCGGGCGGGCCGACGGTCGTGACGTTCAGCGGGATCGGGGCCTTCACGGGGTCGGCGGGTGCCGGCCTCGACCTCAGCGGCGCCAACGCCCCCGTCTCGGTCAACACCGAGACCGACCGGTTCTCGGCCGGTGCGGCCCTGAATGTCTCATTCGACTCCACCTTCACGACCTTCACCGGCCCGACCGCCGGCTCGGCGGCGTTCACCGCCGACTCCGGCGGACTGACCTTCGTCGGCAAGGGCTCGGGCAACAGCCTCAACCTCGGCGACGGGCCGTCGGGCCTGGTCATCACCCCGGTGTCGAGTCCCTCCGGGACGGTCAGCGGATTCGGTGGCGGCGACATCAAGGTCACCGACATCGGGACCTTCGACGGGCCCAGCGCCGGCCACACCACCTTCACCGCCCCCGCCTCGGGCGCCTTCACCTTCAACGGCCGGGGCTCGGCCAACACCCTCGACGTGTCGGGAGCCCAGAACGCGAGCGCGCAGGCCACCGGCGTGTCGGTCAACGTGACCGGCTACGCCTCGGGTGACAGCGGCCTGTCCGGCTCGCTCACCTGGGCCGGGACCTCGGCGTCGAGGGTCGGCTTCGGCGACGTCGGGTCGATCAAGGTGCCGACCCCGGCCACGGGCGGCTCGACGCTCAACCTGGCCGGGATCAACCTGGCCGGGTCGAGCACGACCGCCAACGCCGGCACCGGCGCGGTCACCGTGACCGGGCCCGACGCCAGCTCGGCCACCGCCACCCTCACCGGGGGAGCGGTGTCGAGCTATGTCGGGGGCCCGAGCGGCACCAGCACCACCTTCACCCTGTCGGGAACCGGCGCCAGCTTCTCCGGGGCGGCCAACGCCCCCGGCCCGGTCACCTTGGACCTGTCCGGGCTGTCGGGCGCCTCCACGGTGACGGTCGGCACCGTGGGCATCTCCAACGGCGCCTCGGTGGTCTCGGGGACGGTGGGGACCAACCACTTCTCCGCCGTCACCACCCTCAGCCTGTCGGGGGCGGCCGCCGGCTCCACCCTCAACTTCTCGGCTCTCACCACCGCCCTGACCATCAGCGTCACCGACCCGGCCAACGGCCAGGTCACCCTCGGCACCGCCACCATCAGCTTCGGGCCGACCTTCACCAGCTTCACCGGCTCCGGTGGCGGCACCAAGTTCACCGCCGGCTCGACGGGGGGCTACACCTTCACCGGCACCGGAACCCAGGCCGCCAACACCTTGGACCTCGGGGCGGCGACGGTGACGGCGATCACCGTCGCCACCGGTGGCACCGGCACGGCCGGGACCGACAGCTTCAGCGACATCGGGACCTTCGACGGGCCCAGCGCCGGCCACACCACGTTCCAGCCCTCGGGGACGGGCGGGACGCTCTTCGTGGCCAGCGGCTCGGGCAACCTTCTCGACGTGGGTCAGGCCGGGGCCACCACCCCGGTCACCGTCGAGGTATCCACCGTGGTCGGCGGAGTCACCACCAT